>JAFAMM010000226.1 GCA_019233375.1 Acidobacteriaceae bacterium | reverse complement strand
GCAAGTACGACGCTTACAATCTGGACCGATTAGCCGTGGTCTCGCCCGATTCAGGCGGCCCCCGAGTGCTCACAGGAGAGCTTGATCGCGGCGTATCTGATCCGGTTTTCAGCCAGGATGGAAGCTCGATTGTTTTTGTCGTGGCGGACGACCGGTCCGAGTACCCGGCCCAGGTGGCTGTTACTGGCGGGACTGTCGAGCGGCTGGTTAAGGACCCCTTGGTCGTTTCCAGGCTTTCTTCGCGCAGCGGGCATACCGCCGCGCTGGTCACAACCGATTACGCGCCGAACGAGGTATACGCCCTGGAGGGCAAGAGCCTGCGCCAGATCACGCATCACAATGACGCGCTGTTACGCGAACTGAATCTGGCGCACGTGGAGCCCGTAAGCTTCAAAAGCAAGGACGGCACCGATGTCCACGGCCTTGTTTTCGAGCCGCCTAACTTCGACCGGGGCAAGAAGTATCCGGCCCTGCTACGCATCCACGGGGGACCAGATGGGCAGGATGGCCATGATTTCGATTTCGAACGGCAGTTTCTGGCCGCGCGCGGCTACGTTGTGCTGGCAGTGAACTATCGCGGGAGTAGCGGTCGCGGTCAGGAGTATCAAAAGACCATCTTCGCGGACTGGGGTGATAAAGAGGTCGCTGATCTGCTCGCGGGCGTCGATCACATAGTCGCGATGGGCATCGCCGATCCGGATCACCTCGGGATCGGCGGCTGGAGTTATGGCGGCATCCTCACCGACTACACCATTGCCAGCGATCAGCGCTTCAAAGGCGCGATCAGCGGCGCCGGGAGCGCAAATCAGATCACAATGTACGGCACCGATGAATACGTGTTTCAGTATGACAACGAAATCGGACCGCCTTGGCGGAACCAAAACCTCTGGATCAAACTCTCCTATCCGTTTTTCCACGCGGACAGGATTCATACCCCGACTTTGTTTATGGGGGGCGACAAGGATTTCAATGTTCCGCTCATCGGCAGCGAACAGATGTATGAGGCGCTAAAGACCCTCGGCGTTCCGACACAACTGGTCATCTATCCCGGCCAGTTCCACAGTTTCACGCGGCCGAGCTTTGTGCGTGATCGCTATGAAAGATACGCGGCCTGGTACGACAAATACGTGAAGAGCGCACCGGCGCCTTCGGAGAACGCAGCCGCCCCCACGACGTCCGGCAGCCGCTGAGGGCCGGGGGCGATTTAGCCTGCTACGGCGGACTTTTCTTTGTGGCCGCCGAACTGGTAGCGCATGGCAGAAAGAAGTTTATCCGCGAAATCTTCTTCGCCGCGCGAAGTGAAGCGCTGGTAAAGGGCTGTGCTCAAGACCGGCGCTGGAGCTGATTCGTCGATTGCAGCCGTGATGGTCCAGCGGCCTTCGCCCGAGTCCGAAACCCGGCCGGCGAAGCTACTCAGCTCCGGTTCTTCGAGCAACGCGATCGCAGTGAGGTCCAGCAGCCAGGAGGCGACCACGCTGCCGCGCCGCCAGACCTCCGCCACATCCGCCAGATTGAAGTCGTATTGATAGTACTCAGGATTTCTGAGTGGTGTCGTCTCGGCATCTACCTCCTGACTTCTCTTTCCGGCATTAGCGTGTTTCAAGATGTTGAGGCCTTCCGCATATGCGGCCATGAGTCCATATTCCACGCCGTTGTGCACCATCTTGACGAAGTGGCCCGCCCCGGATGGCCCGCAGTGCAGATAGCCTTCTTCGGAAGTTCCCTTCGCCTGGTCCCGGCCTGGCGTGCGCGCGATATCGCCCCGCCCCGGAGCAAGCGCCTTAAAGATGGGATCCAAATGTTGCACGATATCTGTTTCCCCGCCGATCATCTGGCAATAGCCGCGGTCAGCGCCCCATATGCCTCCGCTGGTGCCGCAATCGACGTAATGGATGCCGTGCGGCTGCAGTTCCTTGGCGCGCCGGATGTCATCGATATAGTGTGAATTCCCTCCATCGATGACTATGTCGCCCTTTTGCAGAACACCAGTAAGCGCACTGAGTGTCTGGTCCACTACCGCGGCCGGCACCATCAGCCAAATCGGACGCGGACCTTTGAGTTTCCCGGCGAGATCCTGCAGGGATGAGGCGCCAATTGCGCCCTCGCTCGAAAGCTCCTTCACGTTCTGCGGGTTTGCGTCAAAAACGACGCATTCATGCCCGGCGCGCATCAGGCGGCGTACCATATTCGCACCCATTCGGCCCAGACCGATCATTCCCAATTGCATTTTCTCGGGTTCTCCTTTTTGTATTTGAAGTGAAGCGGGCAGAACATATTGTCCGCTATTTCGAATGACCTGGTTTCGCGCCGCGCAATCAGCGAATCAGCTGTTGCTTGCTGCGCTTCAGGCTTTGCCGCTGGCCGGACGTTTGGCCGCGAAACAAAAATCTAGGCTAAACTGGTGAGCCGCATGCTGAGTAACAAACTTTTCGCCAGCCTGGCGCTTTGCGCAGCCGCGGCAAGCTTCATCGCAGGCGCTCAGACAGTTCGGGTCAATTGGCAGGTCAATGCACCCTTTGCCGATTACAAAACGTATGCCTGGCAGCTCAGCCCCAACGAGAACAACAGTTTTTACCGTCAGTTTGTGGTCGAATACGTCGATGCCGCGCTGCAAAAGGCAGGACTTCAGCAGGTAGCAGCATCAGCACAGCCGGCGCTGCTTGTGACCTATCACTTCGTGACGCAGGAACTGATGGACGCGACAACGACAACCGATGGGTTCGGCTGGACGGGCGGCCCGTGGGGACCTTGGGGTTTTTGGGGCGGCTGGGGAGGCTGGGGCGATTTCGGCGAAGTAGGGCCGACTATATCCACCACCGAGGATCGGCCACGCACCATGGGCATTCTTACCGTGGACCTGATAGATGCCAAGTCCAAGCGGCTCGTCTGGAGAGGACAGGCGACAGAGGACAGCGTTGCGTCCACCCAAAAGGGCGACGAAAAACAGGTGCGCAAGTCGGTCGACAAAATGTTCAACCACTTCCCGCCGAAGAAGAGCTAGACCGCCCGAGTTCACTCGCCAGGCAAGCCGAAAGCATATACGGTCGAATCGTGCGTGGTCGTATATACGCGGCCATCGGCTAACGCCAGGCCGCCAAAGTGCGTGAACGAGGTCATGGCTTCGCCGCTCGAGAAAAGCTCTTTGCCTGTGTTTGCGTCGAACGCATGCAGCACGGCATGCCCGGTGCTGCGGGCGATACGCTCCTGGGCTGTATAGAGCGATCCGCTCTCTTTCACTTGACGGGTGAATTCGCCGCTCGAGATCGCGAAGACCACACCATTCGCAACAATGGGCGGCTCAGGTACGGACATATCGCTCGAGATCCAGCCAGGGGCGAGGACAGCTCCGCCATCCTTTTCCGACACTTTGAAGCCCATGATGCTGCCGTTCGGAGTGGGGCCATTTTGTACCGGAAAGGCAGGCGCGGAAGGGTGCAGCGGCCCCCAAGCAGGAGCATACAACCAGCGAGTGCCGCTGACGTCCTGCCAGGTCGCGAACGCTCCCCAGAAGCCGCGACCGGCAATGTCGGCGCCTTCGTTTGTATAGAGAGGTGTTTGGAAGAGCGGCTTGCGATGGGCATCACCGCCAAGAGATTTCGCGTCGAGAAGGACCAAAGCGCCCTCTTTTCCTGAAGTCACCAGCAATTCCCTTCCCTTGTATGGAAAGATGACTGGCGTCGTGTTTCCCATGTCGAGATCTTTACGAGTCAGGTAGGTCGCGTTCTCGGGCGTGTAGTAATCGAGCAGCTTCAGTTCCTTCCCGGAGAGTGCCAGCACCGTATCCGCGAATTTGCCCGCGGAGGGATCTACCGCGCCGTCGCCCGTGGCAGCGAAAACGGTGCCGTCTGTGCCGATAGCCGCACCGCCGCGGCCCCAGATCCCGCCCCCATAGACATCTGACTGAAAGGAGATCACGGGCTTTTCTGGTTTGTTCAGGTCGATCGCCCACACTCCGTTCTTAGCCTGACCGCAGTTCTGCGAAATGGTGGTGTAGATGATGTTGCCGACCGCATTCAGGCTCCAGTTCTTCGAATACGCGGGTACGAACGGAACCGGCGCAAATCTGTCCTCACCATTCACCAGATTCAACGCATGTAGTTTTCCGTCAATCGAAATGACATACACGGTCGGCCCGGCACTCGTTGTCTGTATAACCGGCGTGTCGTTCAAGGCATTCGGGCAGAAGTAAGAGCCTTCGCTTTGAGGGCCGCTCGGCGGAGGCGCGGTGTTCGTGAAATGTTTCTGCCAAGCGATCTTGCCGCTATCGGCGTCTATCACGTAGAGATTATCGGAGCTGCCTGCGACCACCAGGTATGTTTCGGCCCCATGATTTGTGTAGACAGGATTGACGACGACCGGCGGCGTGAGCGCATTCAGTTCTTTTGGCTCGTTGTCGAGTTTCAGCTTCCAGAGCAATCGAAGCTTGCCGACAGTGGCCGGTGAGAGCGCGGTTTCGTCCTTCGCCCAGCCGCTCCTCTGCGGGTCGCCGCCGAAGGTCAACCAGCTTGCGCCCGCGGCAAGCGGAATCAGCAAAGAAAGTAGGAGACGCAGACGCCCGGTTCGGAGCAGTCGTGACCCGGGCCGCGGATATAGTGATTGCATCATGGTTGGAGATTCTCAAGGAGTACTTCGGGCAAAGCGAACGCGAACAGGACTCCGTGCGCGCCCATCAGAACGTACTGCCGGCCGTCCAGTTCATAAGTGATCGGCGGGGCTTCCGCCTGACCGCCCGCAAAGGTATGCCATAGAGTCTTGCCCGTATTTGCGTCGAGCGCCAGAATATTTCCGTGAACATCGCCAGTGAAAACAAGACGGCCCGCCGTACTCAGCACCCCCGTCCACGTCCACCCTGACCCGAGGTCGTGAGACCAGCGGGTCTTGCCGGTCTGGTACTCAATGGCGCGCAAGTAACCATGCGACCAGACGCTCAAATCGCGGCCGCCGAACCCTTCAGGCTTACCATCGCCAAACGCGTAGTAGAGACTGAACGAGTCGTGAGTGTCCACGTAAAGGAGACCCGTCTGCGGGTCAAAACTGGGGGACATCCAATTGGTTGCTCCGATCGCATCGGGCTCGACCAGTGTCCCGGCCGGACTTGGATCCTTCTCGCGGTTCGCCACCGGTTCGCCCTGCTGGTCGACACCCGAACTCCAGTTTGACTCTTCATACGGTGTTGAGAGCAGCGCTTTGCCCGACACGCGGTCGAGCACAAACAGGTATCCGTTGCGTGATGCCTGAATCAGCAGCTTACGCTTTTGGCCGCGAAAGTCACCGTCGACAAGAACGGGCGTTTGCACGGCATCCCAGTCGTGTACGTCATGCGGCGAAGGCTGGAAGTACCAGGCAAGCTTGCCGGTATCCGGATTGAGGGCGACGATGGAGCAGGTGTATAGATTCGCGCCGGGCCGGGTGGAACCATCCAAAACAGGGTTTGGGTTCGCAGTCCCCCAGTAGACTAGGTTCAACTCAGGATCATACGTGCCCGTGATCCAGGTCATGCCGCCCCCGTGCTGGATGGCATCAGTATCCGCGGGCCAAGTGCGCGCGGCCGGGTCAGCCGGCAGCGGAAGCGCGCTCCACTGCCACTGCAACTTGCCTGTCTCTGGATCGAATGAGTCGATTACGCCATGGAGGTCGTTAAAATCACCAGAGATCCCGGCCAGGACATGATTACGGATGACCAGCGGCGCCATGGTGGCCCAGTATCCGAGCTTTACGTCAGCGAGTACGGAATCCCACTGCACTTCCCCGGTCCGGGCATCGAGGCACAGCAGATGGGCGTCGGGAGTTTCGAAGTAAAGCCTGCCTTTGTAATAGCCCACCCCGCGTTGGCCGATGTGCAGGCCTTCGTTCGCGTGGTAATGATAATGCCAGTTTTGCTGGCCTGAGCGCGCATCGACCGCCCAGACATCATCAGGCTCTGTGAAATAGAGCGTGCCATCCACCAGCAGCGGAGTGGATTTCAGACCGGGTCCGGTATTCACGTCCGTCTGGAACGCCCAGACAAGGCCCAGCATTGCAACGTTCTTACGGTCAATCTGAGTCAATTGACTGTAGCGCTTGCCCGAGAAATCGCCGTTATACGTGGGCCAATCGGTGCGCGCTATCTGCGCGGCGACAACGCCTACCGAAAGCACCGCCAGCGCCATTCTCGTCACTTCAAGGTCTCCAGATACGCGAACAAATCATGCACATTCTTGTCTGTGTATGTCTTCAACAGCTTCTCGTGCCCGGCCAGGGGATCATGAATATCGGCCTTAACTGTACTGCGCTTCCATGTGTGACGCCAGCCGTCTTTATCACGCAGGGAAACCAGAAATTCGTCGGCGTAGATGAGCTCTCCCTCAAACAGTTCCCCGCGATTATCTTTTACGGTGATAGAAGGCTTGACGCCGGATGGGAAAGCTATGCGGGTCTGCAGATCGAAAGGTTTGTATTTCGAAGCAAGATGAGCGAGATCCCCGGTCGTGGAATGGCAGGATGCGCAGCGCGCGTCAAAATAGGCTTTCCCATCTGACGCATTGCCGACAAGTAGTTTTTGAAGAGGATAGTCACTCGGGATTTTTTGGGAAACAGAAGCCGCAATACTCGCTTCCTCGTGCAGGAAATCAGCGATGGCCCGGATCTGCGGATCGGAGAGTTGAAAGGACGGCATACCCTTTGCGGGGCGGCCATTTCGAATGACAGACCCGATGAGATCGCCTTGGACGTCGTGGCTCAGCAAGGAAGAGCGAATGAGATCCGGAGCGCTCGCACCGCGCGCATCCGGACCATGGCAAAACGCGCACGTCTGCTGAAATTCTTTTTTCCCGGCCTGCGCGGAAGCAGTTAACTCGTGCTGAGTCTTGTCATCCGGATCTTGCGCCAGCAAAATCGCCGGTAACAGGAGGAGGACAGACGTTCGAAAGAACTGCAATGCTAAACCGTCGTTTTTTCGCCCAGACTTCGCGCGCTCTTGTCCTCTTTGTCGTCGAGCCAGGCTACATTCGTACTGGAGTCACTAAATCGCTTCAGACCAGCCTCGATGATGGCCGAATCCGGCACTTTATGAAGGGGCGTGTAGCGCGGGTGATGCGCCTCTTTGTACGGATCATTGCGCGCGGCGTTGTAGCAGCAGATCATGGCCCATCGCGACCGTTCTGAACGATTCTGGTCTGAACGGTGCAACAAGTTCGAATGGAAAAACAGAACATCCC
>JAFAMM010000175.1 GCA_019233375.1 Acidobacteriaceae bacterium | reverse complement strand
AGTTGATAATCTCTTCGCTAATCCCATCGCAGAAGTAGTCTTGCTCCGGCTCCGGACTCATGTTCACGAACGGCAAAACGGCGATGCACTTACCTACCGCCTGGACCGCGGCTCCGGTTTCCTGACGCTGATTTCGAGGCGGTGCGTCCAGCCACCGGAACATGGGGACATAACTGCCGGGGCGCAGTGCAATAAGGATAGGATCATCTTTCCCCGCACCCTCGTCGTAATATGCCTTCAATTTTGCCCTGAGACGCCCAGCCTGAACGCGGACAATTGCGTCGATATTGGGATCGTAATCGGAATCACGGTCGAACACCTCCATCGCTACCGAAAATTCCTTGAGACTATCGAGGTCTCCGTCCAGTTTCCGATTCACGATGTGGGTAAGAAAGCGGGATAGCCGAGCTGAGGAAATAAAGCCCGAGCTATTGACGATGCGCGCTAACTGCTCGCGAACAGCCGTGGCTGGCACGACACCAGCTGCGCTGCTGGCGGACGTTTGCGGTGATATGGTGGGCGACACTCTGGATTGGCCTTCACTGCCCGAACTGTCAGATGTCTGATAGATCGGTTCGGATGTACTCATCAGGTCGGGAGCACCCCAATAGCCACGATACTGCGACTGAGATTAAATGGGTTACATACGGTCGCGGCTTTAGGTCGAGTCGATATCTCGACAACCGACCAGATTTCCGGCAACTGGAAAGGGCGGTTAGTTACGGCAGGTAACGTCAATTCGGAGTCGCACCCGGCTACGCTGGAGTGAAGCGGACTTAGAATCTGATGCACATCGAAGAGCCAACAAAGACAATCATCGTGGTCGGGGCAAAAAGACCGGAACAAAGGCTCGAGAAAGAGATGGAAGCGCACGGTATCAAAGTGCGCTGGGCACGGACCATTAAAGAGGCTGCTGGCTTGCTGAACTCGGCCCTTGATAGGACCGTAGTTGTTACGGAACTGGCTCTCAAGGATGGCAATTGGAGAGACCTGCTCGAAACGGTGAGGCGCCGCTCTATCCCGGTTCTGCTGGTGAGTTCCACCAGGACGGCTGAACTGTGGTGGGACGCACTTGACTGTGGCGTGGAAGACATCCTGCTGCCTCCACTATCGACTCCAGGGATATGCGAATACCTGGAGAAGCAGTTCACAACGGACAGTGATGGAATCTAACTGCTGCGAATCCAAGCCGAGGTTACTGTCCAGGTTACGCGGGTTTACGGCGATTCATATCGTCGGCCGGCCATGTTCACGAATTGCAGAGCGTAATTGAGAGGACGGTAATTGACCGCCTTACGGCTCAATGTCGCGTTCAATAGCTGGGTAGTTAGCCATCGCCGGAACCGGAGCGTGAGCACTTGAAACCCGCAGGGCTGCCAGTGTCAGTGGTCTTGGCCAGCACTTGTATTGCCGTGCTGTTAACTGGGCAAGCTTGCAGACAGTCGCGTAACCCGAGCCGCACAACCCTCACGCTTATCGATCAAAACTGGGCAGATAAGGAATCGCAGAATGCACTGAAGGAAGAGTTGCGGCGGTTCACAAATGCGAGCGGCATTCGGGTTGAGGTGCTTCCCGCACCTGAAGCCGCCATCGAGCAGTTAGCGACGTGGAGGAAGCTCTTGGGGAGTGGGGCCACAAGCCCGGATGTATACGCGATTGACGTAATCTGGCCCAAACTTCTCGCAGACGAGCTATTGGACCTGAAACCGTACATTCCAGCGCGCGAGATGGCAGCACACTTTCCCGACCTCATCGCGAATAACACCGTTGACGGCAGACTGGTTGCGCTGCCATACATCGTAAGCGTCGGCCTGCTTTATTACAGAGCCGATCTGCTTCACGAATACGGCTACCGGGCACCGCCACAGACATGGGAGGAGCTTCAAGTCATTGCCGCGCGAATTCAGAGCAGTGAGCGTGCAAAGGGAAACGCGGACTTCTGGGGTTATGTATGGCAAGGAGCGCCTTCCGAGGCTCTTACCTGCAATGCACTCGAGTGGCAAGCCTCCGGCGGCGGTGGCACGATGATCGAAAACGGAACCGTTACGCTGGACAACCCGCAGACGATACGGTCATGGCAGAGAGCGGCGAACTGGATCGGTTCCATTTCACCGCCAGGTGTAACCGCCTACAAGGAATGGGATGCATTCAACATATGGCAAGCCGGCCGGGCCGCCTTCATGCGCAACTGGGCGAATCCGTACATTCCTGCCGCCGCATCAGGGTCGCCTACCAAAGGTAGATTCGAGATAGCGCGCCTACCGAGAGGTCGTGCAGGAAGTACAGCAACGCTGGGCGGCAATGGTTATGGCGTTTCCCGGCATTCCCAACATCCGCGCGACGCCGCGATGCTGGTTCGATTTCTATGCGGGCGCGACGAACAGCGCAGGCGTTGCCTGACTCCTGCTCAGCCGCCGACCATTCCCGGCCTATACAACGACGCCGAGGTGCTGTCCGCAAATCCGTATTTCGCAACGGTCTTGGACATATATCGAAATGGGTTGACGTGGCGGCCTTCCGCGGTGACAGGAAAGCTTTACCCTGAAGTTTCGCGCGCCTATTACGAGTCAGTTCACGAGGTCCTAATGGGCAAGAAGACCGCACCCGAAGCCGCCGCCGCGGCGCAGGAGAAGCTAATGCAGATCATTGGGCTGAAATCGCCGGTTGTTAGTGGGAGTGCACGCTAGATTAGTAAGCTGCCCCGGTCAGATAGTTAGTGCTCAGGTCCCTGCACGCCCGGCTCTGATGGCGCTATCGGAGGAATGACCGTAAGCGATTGGAGTTCAGCGATAGTATCGAAATCACCGAAGCAGCTTACGAGCGATATGACCGGGACAGAGTAATAGTGTTCACCAATCCACTTCAACTCGGCCGCGCAAAGATTGGGGCGCGCCTGACAGCTGCCTTTGTCGCGATCGTCGTTTCAATGATAGCGGCCGATGCCGTCGCAATATGGCAATTCAGCCGGATTGCAGCGCCCGACAGGCGGTTAGCGCAGGCCGACCAGACTTCGCTGTCCGTCCTCCGGGTCCAGCTCGACCTGAGCATTTTTCGGGAGAACTTGACCGCATTGGCGAGCACTCATGACATTCGCCAGTTCACCACTGAGGCCGCGGCGCTGAAACAGAAGTTCACCGAAGATGTGGCGCGATCCGAAGAATTGCTCGGCTCGCCGGTTGACACCGAGCAGGACCCGGCAATCCGGAGTGCAATCGAAACGCTGCGGATCATGTTACCGTCTCAGCTCGACACTGCTGTGGAATTGGCGTCCGCCGGCGACTGGGCTGCCGTCAGGCTCCGCCTGCAAGACCAGGTGCAAGCCCTCCTAAACGTAAGTTCCTTGCTGGTGGAGAAAGTCGGCCGCGAAGTCTCACAGCAGCGGGCCGAAGCTATCGAGAGCAGCCGTCGAGCGCGGCGGCAGCTTCTGCTGGTTCTCCCTGCCACGGCTTTGTTGACATTACTCATCGCCGTCGCGCTCGGCTGGATCGCCACGCGATCGATTACGGACCCGCTTTCTGAACTCGAGACCGGCGCCCGTGCGTTGGCGCAAGGTGATTTTCAGCATCGGGTCGCGATCCGCGGCAAAGACGAACTCGCGCAGCTCGGGCGAGCTTTTGACGATACAACGCGCCGCCTCGCGGCTCTGTACGAGACGCTGCGGGCTAATGAAGCTCAGTTGCGACTTACAATCGACACCATCCCGGCATACGTGTGGAGCGCTTTGCCGGATGGCTCCGTCGATTTTATTAACCAGCGCTGGCTGAAATTCGGCGGCCTTTCGATGGAGGAAGGGCTCGGCTCCGGTTGGGAAACCGCCCTTCACCCGGAGGACCACGCTGATTTTGTCCAGAAATGGCGCGAGGCCATTGCGTCCGGGAAACCGATGGAAACTGAAGCGCGTGTGCGCAGGGCCGATGGGCAGTATCGCTGGCTGTTAATCCGCAATGTGCCGCTGCAAGACGAAACAGGAAGGATCGTCAAGTGGTACGGGACCAGCAGTGACATCGATGATCGAAAGCGCGCCGAGGAAGAATTGCGCGCAGCCGAAACGCGTTTTCGCGCCTTTGTCGACCATGCAACCGATGCCTTATTCGTGCACGACGAGCGAGGATTCATTGTGGACGTTAACCGCCGGGCGTGCGAGAGTCTCGGCTATACTCGCGACGAACTCATCGGCATGTCCCCTTTCCGGTTCGATGCAGCTTTGGATGACGCGGCCGTGCAGCGATTGATCGAGCGCGGCAGCTCTGGAGAAAACGTCGCGTTCGAGTCTCTGCATCGCCGGAAGGACGGGACGGTTTTCCCCGTCGAGGTCACGTCGCGCTGGTTCTGGTTTGGAGACCACCAATTCGCCTTGTCGTTGGCGCGCGACATCACCCGGCGCAAGCGTGATGAAGAAGCTCTACGCCGCAGCGAATACTATTTGACGGAGGCGCAAAAGCTTAGTCATACGGGCAGCTGGGCTTTCTCTCCGATCGCGAAAGAATATATCTACTGGTCTGATGAGATGTATCGCATATGGGGTTTTGACTTGCGGCAGAGCCTTCCGGCTCTCGAAGCCGTGGCGGACCGCGTTCATCCGGAGGATCGCGAACGAGTGCTCGAATCTTTAAATAAGACCGTGCGCGAGGGAAAGGATTCCGCGAACGAATACCGGATCAGGCTACCCGATGGGACTGTTAAACACATCTTCACGCGCCGCCACGCCGTCTTTGCTTTGACCGGAGAAATAAATGAATGTTTCGGCACTGTGATGGATGTCACGGAGCAGCACCAGAGTAGAGCGGCCCTGGAGAACGCTTTCCAGGAGATCCAAGAGCTGAAGGACCAACTCTATAAAGAGAATCTCGCGCTGCGCGAAGAAGTCATCCGCGCCTCGATGTTTGAGGAGATTGTCGGCACGTCTAAGGCGCTCGAAACTGTCTTATCCCGAGTCGGCAAAGTGGCCCCGACCAGCTCAACAGTTCTGATCACGGGAGAGACAGGTACCGGCAAAGAACTCATCGCCCGCGCCATTCACAAGCGCTCTCAAAGATCCTCGCGCGCCTTTGTCAGCGTGAACTGTGCCGCGCTTGCGCCGTCGCTGATTTCTTCAGAGCTGTTCGGCTACGAAAAAGGAGCGTTTACCGGAGCCACGCAGCGGCACGTAGGGCGCTTCGAACTGGCGGACGGCGGTACTATTTTTCTCGACGAAGTGGGCGAGCTTCCACTTGAAACGCAACTCTTACTGTTGCGGGTCTTACAGGAGCGGGAATTCGAGCGCGTTGGCGGCACGCAATCGATTCGAGTCGATGTTCGCGTGATCGCGGCCACGAACCGCGATCTTCGAGCCGCAATGACGAACGGAAGCTTTCGAGAGGATCTCTTTTACCGCTTGAATGTATTTCCGATCGCAGTGCCTCCGCTCCGGGAGCGTAAGGACGACATCTTGATGCTGGTCGAATATTTTGTCCAACGTTACGCAACACGCGCGAGTAAAGATATTCGATCCGTAGGCAGGAAGACGTTGGAACTGTTCCAGACATATGACTGGCCCGGCAATGTCCGTGAGTTGCAGAATGTGGTGGAACGGTCAGTGATTCTGACCACTGGCGACGTTTTGCGGGTGGATGAATCCTGGTTCTCGAAAGACTCCTCAGAACCGCCATCTCTCGTTCAAGCGCCGTCCACGCTGGCAGCGGGGCAACGGGAAGAGAGAGAGATCATCGAGGCAGCGCTAGCGGAAACCAGAGGACGGGTATCAGGACCCTCAGGCGCGGCCGCTCGACTTCGAGTGCCGCGCTCTACGCTTGAATCCAGGATTCGAGCGCTCAAGATCGACAAGAGTCAATTCAAATTCGGTTAGCTGAATTCCACCCAGAACCGTCGCTGCGGTGACGAAAGTGGCGAAATTGCCGATATCGGCGAATTTGCCGATGTCGCCTTTGACTTCATTCTTCTGCAATATAAAGCACTTACCTGTTGGCCAGCACCGTGCTTACTTAGCATGGTCAGGCCCGGCAACATGAGCTGCAAAATCGAACGAGTTCTTAATTCGAACAATTCTGTGGTGTTGCGGGTGAGCGGCGGGATCGAGGGAGAGCATGTAGGCACCCTCAGAGAGGTTCTCAGACAAGAGGAGCAAGAGGTGGCGCTCGATCTGGCGGAAGTCAATCTTGTGGACCGCCAAGGCGTGAAGCTTCTTGCCGTAAGCGAAGCGAACGGAATCGAACTTCGAAATTGTCCCGGCTATGTGCGCGAGTGGGTCTCGCGTATGAATCGTAATGCAAATTCCGGAAAGGAGCACTAAGACCATGATGGACATTGCCGACGCAAGAGCATCACTCGAATCATTCGACAGCCCGGTCGCGATTGCACAGACGGGTGAACTGAACGACAGATTCGCTTTCGAACCGATTGCCCCGACGAGGACGACGCGCAATGACGGCCACTTCGACGAGATCGTCGGCAACAGCGAAGCCTTACGTACGGTTTTGAGAGAAATCGAGACAGTCGCGCCGGTTGACTCCACAGTATTGATCTACGGAGAGACAGGCACCGGAAAGGAGCTGGTCGCCCGCGCTGTGCATAAACTCAGCCCGCGAAAATCGCGAGCATTTGTAAAGCTCAATTGCGCGGCCATCCCAACCGGTTTGCTGGAAGGCGAACTCTTCGGCCACGAGAAAGGCGCTTACACGGGCGCCGTTACGCAGCGGATCGGACGGTTCGAATTGGCCCATGGCGGAACCATATTCCTTGACGAAATTGGCGAAGTTCCGCTGGAGCTGCAGCCGAAGCTTCTCCGTGTTCTGCAGGAGCGCGAATTCGAGCGCTTGGGCAGTACGCGGACGATTCACACAAATGCCCGCCTCATTGCGGCAACAAATCGCGATTTGAAGGCAATGATCGAAGAAAGACAATTTCGATCGGACTTGTACTACCGCTTAAATGTGTTCCCAATCAGAGTGCCGGCGCTACGCGAGCGGCGAGAAGACATTCCTCTGTTGATCGCGCACTTCGTTCACGAATTTAGCGTGCGGTACGGCCGCGGAATTGAGAGTATCCCTTCGCAAACGATGAAGGCGCTGGTGCGTCATGAATGGCCCGGCAACATTCGAGAACTTCAAAATGTGATTGAGAGAGCAGTCATCCTCTCGAAGACTTCGCTCCTGACCGTCGATATCGCCGAACTGAAGGTCGATGATGGCGCGAAATGCAGCCGGCACACTCACGAAAGCCTTGACGATGTACTGCAGGAGGCGGAACGGTCTGAAATCCTGGGTGCGCTTGAAGCGGCAAACGGGATCGTGGCAGGTCCGAGCGGAGCGGCCGCTCGCTTGAGAATCAAGCGCTCAACACTTGTGAGCCGTATGCAAAAACTTGGGATTCGCAGCTCGCGCCACTGGATGGCGCCCGCTCAATTTGAAGCAAGTGCCGCACCGGCTTAGCTGGGTACGGCGGATGAATGTGAGCGTAGCGTTGTATCGTAACAAATAACAACCTGAAACAAGCGCACACGCCGTTGTGCGCGGTTTAGACGAAGAGATCCCGCATTGCAACGAGTTGTCATCCTACTGTGCTTGCTCGTGTCATGCCGCGGTTACGGCTTCGCATCGAATCCGGGGCGCTCCTTTGAAAAGATTAAGGCTGCGGGCGATGATGCCCGGGTGCGAGATCTCAGATTCACCCACCTCACCACGAACGATGGTCTGTCGCAAGGCTATGTAACTGCCATTTTGCAGGACCGGCGGGGTTTCATGTGGTTTGCCACCCGAGACGGCCTCAATCGCTATGACGGTAACACCTTCGTCGTGTACAAGAACAACCCGAACGACCCCGACACCTTGAGCTCCAATTTTATTGAAGACTTGATGGAAGACGATCACGGCTATCTGTGGATCGGCACCAACACTGGGGCGGACAAATTCGATCCTACAAGCGAACGCTGTACCCGCTACCTTCATGACCCGAACAAGCCTAACAGCATCGGCGGCTCTTACGTCACGAGCATCGCTCGCGACCTTCGGGGTTACCTTTGGTTTGGCACTCGAAGCAGCGGCCTCGAAGAGTTCGATCCAAACACCGAAACCTTTACCCATCATCTAAACGACAGCGATGGCGAATTTGTTGGACGTATCACGCATGTTATCGCGGATGGCCATGGGGAAATCTGGTTTGTCGGGGAGCGGGGTCTTTTCCATTTAAATCTAGCTATAGGACGAATTACTCGCCCTGCTGCAACCAGAATCGGCCTCAGTGCCGACCGAGTGTATGAAGACGAAGCCGGGAATTTGTGGATGCTGGCCAATTCTCCAATCGTCGGGATCGTGAAATACGATCGTCAGACAGAGAGCGTCACGGAATACCCAGTCGCACCCCGCGGTGCGGGCGTACAAGCATGGACGCTGAACGGGGGCTCGACTAAGGGCAGCCTTGTGGCTGACGGGCAGAATGGATTCTGGGTGCCATCGAGCGAGGGTCTCTCTTATTTTGACCGGCGAACCGAACGCTTCACGTACAGGTTCCAGCACGATGAAAGCAACCCGGATACCCTCGACAGTAACGCCATTCTTTCGGTCTATCAGGACAGGGGCGGCGTGCTGTGGGTAGGAACTGAGAATGCAGGGCTCAACATTCTCGATTTCAGGCAAGAACAGTTTGCCCTTTATCGGCATCGCCCCGCCGGCCCGAATAGTCTCTCACCCGGAAGGGTCAAGGCGATTTATCAGGATCCCGATGGCGTTCTGTGGGTAGGCTTCTTTCCTCGCGCCCTGGATAAATTAGATCAAAACGCGGGCCCAATTACCCATTACGTTCCCAAACCAGGCGACGAGAATACGCTCGGTAAGGGCACTAATGTAGATGGCATTTACAAGGATGCGGCGGGTTATCTCTGGCTGGGTGGCGGAGGCTGCGGGCTTGACCGGTTCGATGAGCGCACCGGGCGTTTCAAGCATTACCTGCACAACGCGAATGATCCCCGCAGCTTGATTTCTGATGACGTTTACACCATCTATGGAGATCGAAAGGGCCAGTTATGGGTGGGAACGCAGCACGGTATAAGCCGCTACGATCCAGCAACGGACGGGTTTACCAACTACCGGCCTGTTCCCAATAATCCAGCCAGCTTAGTAAATTGGATCTGGAACATCTATCAGGATCGTTCCGGCACGCTGTGGTTAGGAACGTTTGGCGGCGCGCTCATCCGTTTCGATGAGAAGGCCGGGACTCTTGTGACTTACGCGCCTGACGCGCGTGACCCTCACAGACTCAATGGCGGCGGCATCACGAGTATCCGCGAAGACCACACGGGAACACTCTGGGTGGGAGGGTTTGGCGGACTGTACCGGTTCAACCGGCAAGACGGAACATTCACCCGCTACACAGAAACCGAAGGTCTCCCTAGCAGCACCATTCGTTGCATTCAGGAAGATGCCGCTGGCAGGCTTTGGCTCAGTACTCAGAAGGGCATATCATGGTTTGATCCTCAGACGGCAATCTTTAGAAACTACGACGTGTCCGACGGCTTGCAGAGCAACGAGTTCAGTGACGGTTGCTATGAAGGCGCGGACGGGAAGATCTTCTTCGGCGGCAGCAATGGCTTCAATGCGTTCTTGCCTGAAAATATCCGCGACAACCCCTACGTGCCGCCGGTAGTAATCACTAGCTTCAAAATCTTCAACAAAGCCGTGCCCATCGGCGCGAACTCGGTACTTAAAAAAGCTATTCCCTATGTGGATTCTCTAACCCTCTCTTACCGGGATAATATATTCTCCTTTGAATTTGCGTCCCTGAGCTACGCAAATTCACATAAGAACCGTTATCGGTATAAGCTCGAGGGATTCGAACCTCACTGGAACGAGGTGGACAGCAAGCAGCGTTTGGCTACTTACACCAATTTAGATCCCGGTAAGTATGTTTTTCGCGTGCAGGGATCAAACAGCGATGGCGTGTGGAATGAGCAAGGAGTGTCGTTGCCCATTCTTATCACGCCGCCCTGGTGGGATACGAATTGGTTCCGTGCTCTCTGCGCGGCGATTTTTCTGGCGTTGTTGTGGGCAGCCTATCAGCTTCGTGTCCGGCAACTGCGGTGGAAGTTCTACATGGCCACCGAGGCGCGTGTGAGGGAGCGCACGCGCGTCGCCCGCGACTTACACGATAATTTATTGCAGACCGTACAAGGATTTATGCTGCGCCTTCAAGCCGTCATCGAGACGATACCAGCGGGGGCAGTAAAGCATGAACTCGAAGACACTCTGGAGATTGGAGACCGCGCAATCCTGGAGGCCCGGCAAGCGGTACAGGATTTGCGCCCAGCATCCACCGCGGAGAGCCTGACGCAGGCTATCCGGGCGCTGGGGCGCGATCTCGCGAGCAGGGACGGCGCGACGTTCCGTCTGATTGTCGAGGGTGCCGAGCTGAAACTGCATACCACCGTTCGCGGCGAAATCTATAGCATCGCCCGCGAGGCGCTGCGAAATGCGTTCACCCATGCTTGTGCCACCCATATCGACGTTGAAATCACCTTCGACAGGCGGCGGCTGCATCTCAGGATTCGGGACAACGGCAAAGGAATCGCTCCCGAATTCACCGAACAGGGGCGCGCGGGCCATTACGGCCTTGCGGGAATGCGGGAGCGGGCGCGTCAGATCGATGCGAAGCTGTTAATCCTGAGCGGGGCGGGAACAGGGACCGAGATCGAATTGACTGTTCCGGGTTCGATAGCCTACGCCAAGTCGCAGGAACGCTCCCGCTTCGAGCAGTTGGTTGGAAGGTTGCTGGAGCGGACCGGGGACAGCGGGTAATGCGGCGACTTGCCCTCGTGCTGGGTGTTATCGTGGCAGGCTGCGGTTGCGGCTTCGCGTTGAATCCGCACCTCGACATCAGCCAATACGCGCACACTGCGTGGACGCGAGACGGGCTGTCCCTAGGCAATATCTACGCAATGGCCCAGACGCCCGATGGGTATCTCTGGCTCGGCACGGAATTCGGCTTGTTCCGGTTCGACGGCGTTCGCAGCGTGGCTTGGCAGCCGCCCACGGGTCAGCATCTCCCTGACAAGAACATCAGCAGGTTGCTCGTGACGCGCGACGGCACTCTTTGGATTGGCACCTTTGCCGGCCTTGTAACCTGGCATGGCGGTAAGTTGACCTCGCGGCCGGAGCTTGGCGGAGAATCCGTGAAATCGCTGTTGGAAGACCGCGAAGGAACCGTATGGGCCGGCACGCAGGGCACTCCTACCGGCAGGCTCTGCGCAATGCGAAGCGGCGGCACTCAATGTTACGGAGAGGATGGCGCCTTCGGCTCGTTCGTTTCGGCTTTAGCTGAAGACAGCTCAGGCACGCTGTGGGTCGCTGCTCAGTCCGGGCTTTGGCGATGGAAGCCAGCGCCTCGCCAGCGATACGAAACGCCGCCAATGCGGTCCAGTGCCCTCATTACCGCCGAGAACGGACGGCTCTTGCTTGCGATATACGGCGCAGAACTCTTACAGTTCGGCGGCGATAGAGTTGAACCGTATCTCATTCGAAACGCATACAATCCGAGCCGGCTACTCCGCGACCGCGAGGTGAATTCGAATAAACTGCTCCGGGACCGCGATGGGGGGCTCTGGATTGGAACTGTGGAGCGGGGACTCATCCACGTTTATCAAGGCCGAACAGACGTATTTTCGCGATCCGACGGCCTCTCGGGCGACGTCGTCCTCAGCCTTTTCGAAGATCGTGAAGGCAACATCTGGGCCGCCAGCACTGGAGGACTCGACCGCTTCCGAGAGCTTCCCGTCAGTACGATTTCTGTGAAACAAGGTTTGTCCAGCGATGCTACCGGATCCGTGCTCGCGGCCCGTGATGGAAGTGTTTGGATCGGCGCTCACGATGGCTTGACCAGGTGGAAGAATGAACAAACCACGATCTTCCGGAAAACAAATGGATTGCCGGATGATTTCATCCAGTCTCTGTTTCAGGACCATCGTGGGCAAATCTGGGTGGCCACCGCTCATGGACTCGCCTATTTCAATGAGGGCAGGTTCATTACCACAAACGCCATCCCAGGCGGAGAACTGCATTCCATCGCTGGTGACAAGGCGGCCGATCTCTGGGTTTCTGAAAGCAAGGGTCTTTTCCATCTAATGAACGCGCGCTTGGTTGAACTTTTCCCCTGGTCAGAACTGGGCCGTCACGAACAAGCTAGCGTTGCGCTCTGCGACGAACGCGGAGTTTGGCTTTCATTCTGGACCGATGGTGGCGTGGCATATTTCAGGGATGGCAAGGTGCGTGGGTCGTACACACCCGCTGATGGGCTCGGCGCCGGCCATGTCGCAGACCTTCATTTCGATCGTGATGGAGCGCTGTGGGCAGCAACCCAGGACGGCGGTCTCAGCCGGCTTAAAGACGGCCGCATCACTACTCTCACGAGCAGGAACGGCTTGCCCTGCGATGCCATCCATTGGACGATAGAAGACGACGAACGCTCTTACTGGTTGTATACGGCCTGCGGCCTCGTGCGGATCAGGCGAAGCGAACTGGAGGCGTGGATCGCCGACCCGCGTCGCCGGATCGAAACGACCGTTTGGAACGCGGCAGACGGTGTCAGGCTGCGCTCGAATGCGGCCACCCCCTACGGTCCTCGTGTTGCGAAGTCGGCTGATGGCAAACTGTGGTTCGTGACGGGAGAAGGCGTGCAAGTGGTCGATCCTCATCATCTCGTTACCAATAACGTTCGGCCGCCGGTGCATATTGAGCAAATCGTCGCCGACCACAAGATTTACTGGCAGAGCTTACCGGGCGTTGAAATCACACACGTGACGCTGCCGCCGCTGGTTCACGATCTGCAGATCGACTACACCGCTCTCAGCCTCGTCGCCCCGGAGAAGGTTCATTTCAAGTACAAGCTGGAGGGTCAGGATACGGACTGGCGGGAGGTGGTCAACGACCGCGAGGTGCAGTATTCGAACCTGCCTCCCCGCCAGTACCGCTTCCGCGTGGTCGCCAGCAACAATAGCGGCGTCTGGAATCAGCGAGGCGACACTCTTGATTTCTCCGTCGCCCCGGCCTACTACCAGACGAACTGGTTCCGTTCCCTCTGCGCGGCGATTTTCCTGGCATTGCTGTGGGCGGCCTACCAACGTCGTGTCTGGCAGCTGCACATGGCCAGCGAAGCGCGACTAAACGAGCGCATGCGTATTGCACGCGATTTGCACGATCATTTGTTGCAGACTGTCCAAGGATTCATGCTGCGTCTGCAGGCTGTAAACGAAATGATTCCTCCCGGGAGGGCAAAGAACGAATTCGAAGAGACTCTCCAAATCGGGGACCGCGCAATTATCGAGGGCCGGCGAACCGTGCAGGATTTGCGCTCAGTATCCAGCACGAGCGATCTGGCGCAGGCTCTACGCGGACTCGGAGACGAGCTTGCGAGCGGGGACGGCGCGACCTTCCGGCTGGTTCTCGAAGGTCCCGTGCGGGCGCTGCACCCGATCGTTCGGGACGAAGTTTACAGCATCGCTCGCGAGGCGCTGCGGAATGCCTTCAAACACGCTGGTGCCACGCACATCGAAGCGGAAATCAGCTTCGGAGAGCGCCGGCTGTGTCTCAGAATCCTGGACAACGGCAAGGGGATTACTCCCGAAATCGGCGAACAGGGGCGCGCGGGCCATTACGGTCTTGCGGGAATGCGGGAGCGGGCGCGTCAGATCGGTTCGAAGCTAATTATCCTGAGCCGCGGCGGCACGGGGACTGAGGTAGAGCTGAGTGTCCCGGGTTCCATGGCGTATGCCAAACCGCCCGGACGCTCTCGTTTCATGTGGTTCCGTGGACTGGCGGGGTGAGAATGTGATTCGAGTTCTGGCGGTGGACGATCACGCGATTGTCCGCGACGGCATCGCTCGCCTGATCGGCACCCAATCGGATATGGAACTAGTTGCGGAGGCGGCGGATGGCCGCGAAGCGGTCGAGCAGTTCCGCAGATACCAGCCGGACGTTACCCTGATGGACCTGCAAATGCCGAATATGTGCGGCATCGATGCAATCAACTCGATTCGCGGCGAGTTTCCCGAGGCGCGCATAGTTGTGTTGACCACGTATGCGGGCGATGTTCAGGTTATGCGAGCCCTCCAGGCTGGCGCACAAGGTTATCTCCTGAAAGGCTTGCTGCGAAGAGAACTGCTGGACACCATCCGGGCTATCCATGCGGGGCAAAAGCGTCTCACTTCTGAGATTGCTGCCGGCATTGCCGAACATGCCATGGACAGTGCGTTGACTCCCCGGGAAATCAGCGTCCTAAAACTCATCGCAGGCGGGAATGCGAACAAGGAGATCGCAATTCAACTTCATATTTCCGAGGAAAGTGTAAAGGGGTACGTCAAGAACATTTTGTTCAAGCTCGGCGCCAATGACCGGACGCACGCTGCCATTATCGGGCTGAAGCGCGGAATCATCGACCTTCAATAAGCGAAGGCACAGATGCGTGCTCAATTGCAGGAAAAGAAACGCCCTGCCCTTTTCGGGGTACGTTTTCTCTTCGCGCCCGTTTTGCCCGAGTGCCCCAGGGACCCCCTCGAAATAGGGGGATGGAGGCTAACTTTTCGGGGTGGCTGATAAGGACACGGCCGCCATACCATCAGAGCGGAGTTACTCTGCGTCATTCATTCTCAGCTTTTCCTGACGGTTGGCCGGGCCACGGGCTGCTGCTGCTACGTGTAAGTTTGGGATTACCGTTACTGTATTGGGGAACCGCCGGTCTCACTACCGCCAATCTTTCTGCAATTCCAGATTTGGCCGCGGCGATCGCGGCAATTTCCCTTATGGCGGGGCTCTTCACGCCAGTGGCCGGAGCAATTATCGTGCTTGCGCAGGCTTGGATAGCCTTCTCACCCGCATTTGCACATGACGGCGAAAGGTCGATTCGTGTGCTCATAGCCGCAGTCAGCGCCAGTGTAGCGATGCTGGGTCCCGGCGCGTGGTCGGTGGATGCTTACCGCTTTGGAAGGAAGGTCTTTGAAATCGGTCAGCCCCTGCGCCCGCAGAGTTACTCCCCCAAAAGAGGGGCCCCTTCTGCAAAGATCTAGGGGGCTGGAGCCACTCCAACTGGCATTGGCTCTATTCAGTTCCTGATTCAGAATCGAAACATCATGGAAAACATGGTTCTTGAATCCGAGATCGGGAGCGGCTTTCACTTCGACGATTTCGTCCACGCGCCCGAACTTCAGTCGACTACGGAAAAGCGCAACGAAGTTCACTTCGATGGAATCGTTGGCGAGAGCGAAGCCCTGCGTATGGTACTGGCACAGGTTGAGGCTGTCGCGCCAGTCGATTGCACTGTATTGATCTATGGAGAGACGGGCACCGGCAAGGAGCTGATTGCGCGCGCCGTGCACAATCTCAGCCCAAGAAAGCCGCGCGCATTTGTGAAATTCAACTGTGCGGCGATCCCCACGGGATTGCTCGAAAGCGAGCTTTTTGGCCATGAGAAAGGCGCTTTCACGGGCGCCATCACCCAGCGGCTCGGAAGATTCGAACAGGCCCATGGCGGGACCATATTCCTTGATGAAATTGGCGAAATTTCTCTGGAGCTGCAGCCGAAGCTTCTACGGGTATTGCAGGAGCGCGAATTCGAGCGTTTGGGCAGCGCCCGCAGCATTCAAACCAATGCCCGTCTCATCGCGGCAACCAACCGCGATCTGAAGGCAATGGTCAAGGAAAACACATTCCGGTCGGACTTATACTACCGGCTCAATGTCTTCCCAATCAGGCTTCCGGCATTACGCGAGCGCCCGGAGGACATTCCTCTACTGGTTTGGTACTTCGTTAAGGAATTCAGCCGACGGAACGGCCGGGCGATAGAGAGCATCCCTTCACAAACGATGAAGGCATTGGTCCGTTACCACTGGCCCGGTAACATTCGAGAACTTCAAAACGTGATCGAGAGAGCCGTTATTCGATCCAAGGGTCCGGCGCTGACCGTAAACGTCGCCGAGCTAACTTTTGATACCGCTAAATGCGGTCAGCGCGATCACGAAAGCCTCGACGATGTACTGCACGATGCGGAACGGACTCAGATCCTGCATGCGCTTCAACGGGCAGATGGGATAGTATCGGGCCCCAACGGAGCCGCCGCTCTTTTGAAAATTAACCGCTCAACGCTCGTGAGCCGCATGCAGAGGCTCGGAATTTCCGCATCGCGGAATTACGTTGCGTCTGGTCAACCCGAAGCAACTTACAGAGCAGCATCCGCCCGGTGCGGCTATTAGCCGGTCGGCCCTCGTTTACGCCGCCAATGGCAACATGTCCTCATCTGGCCAGCCATTCGAAGGCTTAACCGGCGACGAATCGAATCCCGCTGGTTCCGGCGGAAGTGGTCAGGTGTTTGAAATTCAAGCGAGCGATCCTAACGCGTACTTCATGCCGGGCGCCGACCCGGGGGAGAAGGGTACTCGGCGTCTGGCTCACCGAACCGGCGAATCGTCTGACGAAGTAAGGGCTCCTGCTTCAAGAACTGCTCAGCATCCCCATGTTGCCGACCTCCAGCATTGGCCGTCCGTTTTCAATCGCTTACGTAGCGCCCAGTCAGCGCACTTTGCCGTTCGGCTCCGCCACCGCGATCGCAATCGTACCTCGATGCACATTCAACCCGGTAAACCGCATGTTAGAGAAACGACCATTCCTTCGTATGCGGCTCAGCGCCGTCGGATTCAAGTCCTCGCAGCCCATTGCGGAAAAGTTTTGTTTTATTTCTGCTGTTCTTGGTTTGCGGTCCCATTCAAAAGGATCGGGTTGATACGATCCCTCAACGCCGCAAAGCGGCGAGAGAGCCACCCGAGTTAACCTGCGAAACGCTCAACCGTCATATTCGGAGGAGTACTTCCTGGTTGATGCCAAAGCGGGGCAGCTTCTTTGCGAAGGTACTTATCCAGAAAGGCTCTAATTGTCTTCTCGATCGAGAGAAGATTGTTAAGCGCTACCGAGGATCGCTCGGATTTGCACGGCGCCCCGAGCAGCGGCTCGTCGCTGAAACTCGCGTGGACCGTTCCGGGTCCGCTAAACAGCACGTCGTAGCTTCCCCCCTTGCAAGACTCCAACTGTTGCCGCTTTTTCTGCAAGTAAGCTTGCCACTGCTCGTGCGTCAGACGCATCCGGGCTAACTCACTATCCCTAGGTGCCTTATAAATCTCCATCAAGAGGAAGGGTTGGGTCAATACTGCATGGTCCGAGTAATCAGCGAAAGCACTCACTCCGCTGAGTTCTCCCTCCTCGCTAATACAAGCCTCGATACGCTTGTCCAATTGACAGGCCCGCGCGACCATTGTCCCGCCAGCCGAGTGACCTATGGCAGCAACATGCTTGAGATCGATTGGGACAGGCACCGAAATACTGCGTTGCACGAGGTTGTCCATGACAAAGCGGATGTCTTCTGCGCCAGCCTGAACTTCCTCTTTTCACGGCGGCCATCATCGCATCCATTCCATTGCCGACAGCGCCTGGCGTCCGGGTCTGAAAACACCTGACCTGCCCGTCAGGGAATAAGACAGCGGTCGCCATGTCTGTATGCTCGATCGCAATAACCACGTATCCGTGGCTTATCAGATCTTCGATCTGCGCGGTATAGGCGAACGTCGTGCTCCCGGGGCCATGCGAGAAGAGAACGACGGGAAAGCCGCCTGATCGTACCGCGGGAGTGGCGTTTGCAAGAACATGAGACCGAAGTTGATCCGAGAGGATCATCGGCCACACCGCTTCAAATTCCTCCCGCATCCTCTGTCGACCGCAAACAGAAGCCTCGATTCGCTTTGCCTCTGGAACATACGCTTCGAAAGATGGATGATTCGACTGCTGCGCCGGATACCAAACGTAAACCATCAATTCGCGATGCTTTGTGCGCTCCGGAGAGAAGCGATCCGGGCGAGTCGAATCTGTTAAATGCTGACCGTTCAGCCGACCGACCGCGAATGTTCCCGACGGATTGGGGAGTTGCGGCTCACATCCGGTTTGAGCTCTGTTGCAAGAGGCAAATGAAAGCGCGAGAAGGACAAGGCCGATTGCCGCGCGGCCATCTCGATTTCTCGCGGTAAACGTGGCTTCTCGATCAGGTGTCAATAGTGCACCTCGTTCTTACCAGCCACAACTGAGATATTCGCATCTTCGGACACTGCGTAAACTCGACGGAGGCAAGGCGCACCCGCGAGTTTTTCAACAGCATCGATTGATTCCTCCATTTGAGTAACGATGAAACGGATCGGGGCCCGGGCAGATGGCCCGAGCCCCTTCAGACCGCCGTCTACGCTCCGAGCTGCTGCTGCAGCCAGTTTCGGGCGAACAGCCAGCGGCGATCCACCGTCCTTGGAGCACACCTTAATTGGTCGGCGATCTCGCGGATAGAACAGCCTTCAAATACGCGCAACTCGACGATTCGCCGGAGTTCCGGGTCGATACTGGACAAGCGGTCGAGAAGCGATTCCACACCGGCAAGGTCTGCCGCTGAAAGCCGTTCAAAGTGAAGGTCTTCGGACAGATCCACCCGTTCGATATTCCGATTCTGCGAACGCGCGTGGTGGATCAGCAAACGTTTCATGATATGGGCTGCAAGGCCAAGGAAAACCTCGCGGTCGGAACGATTGTTGGGATCGGGTTTGAGCGTTTTGATCTTAATCAACTCGAGGTAGAGTTCGTTCACCAGCACGGTGGGTTGCCACGTATGCGGACTCCGCTCTGCGCACATACGGAACTTAGCGATACGGCGGAGTTCGGAATAAAACAGAGCCACCAATTCACCCGCGGCGGCATTGCTGCCGTGCCGCAGGCCATCCATCAGAAATGCGACACGATCCGGCCAGATCTGAGCGGAGCCAGCATCCATTTCACTTCTCTGCTCAATTGATCGAGCGAGCCGATTATAGTACAATCGGGCGTTTTTGCCACTCGTAGCTGTCCATGGTTCCGCAAGCCTCTGACCGTAGCATCGATGAGAGGTGGAGGGTTGCCTATCGTGTGTTCGAGGACGCTCTGGATCTTCCTCCGCAGGAGAGAGGCGCGTTCGCCGTATCGGCCACGGAAGATCAGGAAGTCTTGCGCCTTGTGCTCGACTTGATCGGAAAGGCGGAACTGGAGTTATCAGAGGACTGTGACAGTCCCACCGAACCGGACCTCGAACCGGGCGCAAGATTCGGCCACTATGAAATCCGTAGAAAAGTCGGCCGTGGCGGGATGGGAGAAGTCTACTCGGCGCTTGATACCGAGTTGGGACGCGCCGTAGCGTTGAAGCTGCTGGCACCCGATGTCGCAGGAACGCCGAAGGCCGTGGAACGGCTGATGCAAGAGGCGAGAGCGGCGTCGGCGCTCAATCACCCGAACATCGTAACCGTGTACGAATTAATCCGGCATGAAACGAAACTTGCCCTCGCAATGGAGTTGGTGGAAGGCCACTCATTACGCAGCTACTGCGGCCCGCCAGCACCGGCCGGCCGGGTGATTGACTGGGGCCGGCAGGTCGCTAAGGCATTGGCAGCGGCACACGAACACGGGATCGTGCATGGCGACATCAAGCCGGAAAACCTGATGGTGCGGTCCGATGGATACATCAAAGTCCTGGACTTTGGGCTCGCGCGTCAACTCATGCCGGCAGGGCAAGCCGGGTCAACGAATGTTTCGAGCATACCAGGCGGCACATTGAATTACATGTCGCCTGAACAGACCCGCGGCGAAACGTCGAATCGTGCTAGCGACATCTTTTCACTGGGACTGACGTTATACGAACTGGCAACAGGCACACATCCATTTGCCACCGATTCTGCGATCGATACCGCGCATGCGATTGGGCACAACACGCATAAGCGCGCTTCGGCACTGAACCCGAAAATACCTGAGGCGTTGGACCGGTTGATCGGCTTAATGCTGGCCAAAGATCCAAGCAACCGGCCATCCGCCGAGGAAGTGGGAAGCCGGTTGACCGGGATGATGGAAACCGAGCAGAAGTATGCGCCGCGGCAAGCGAAAGCCTGGCTGTGGGTCTCCGGCTTGGCTGCCTGCATACTTTGTGGGTTCATCATATGGGCAATAGCAGGAAAGATATCCGCTCCCAAAGAGCCCGTTCTGCAGCAAATTACGAGGCAGACCAGCGAAAACAGAGTCACCGCGGCAGCCTTGTCGCCGAATGGAAAACAGCTCGCTTTCGGGACCATTGCAGGCTCATTGCTCGTGCGGAGAATGAGTGACGGTTTGACACGATCTCTTCGCGGTCCGGCGGGGCTCCAAGTGGACCGAATTGCCTGGTTCAAGGATGAGTCGCGGCTTCTGGCGAGCGGAATGGCGGCCGATCACCGGCGTGGCGTCTGGATGATAGCGCTCAACGGACAGGCAGCAAGTCTGATCGTGCCGGGAGGTGAGGATGGCGTTCCATCGCCTGATGGAACGCGCATCGCTTCAACCAGTGCGAACGGAACGACAGTGTGGGTGACTGGAGTCAATGGGGCGAGACCCCACCAGATTCGCGGCGGCGGCGGAATGACTTCGTTCTCGGCTTTAATCTGGTCGCCGGATAGCAAGCGGATCTCGTACCAGCGACGGGAGTACGCACCGCCGCGCGACCGGCCGATAGCGCCGTACGGCTCCCCAGGGCCCCCAAGGAACGCCTACAACTACGAAGCCGTCGACGCGGATACGGGGCGGGTAGTGGCATCGCAAAGGGACGTCGTTATGACATCGGCATGCAGCCTGCAGGACGGCCGCGTTCTTTATGTACGGTGGGTTTCCGCCATTGAAACGCTCCGGGACCAGCTCTGGGAATTGCGCACGGATCCGAAAAGCGGGAAGGTTCTTGGGCCGCCTCGCCAGATAACGCACAGCTCGGATTTGAAGCTGTCGAGCATTTCGGCAGTTTTCGATGGCAGCAAAGTGGCCCTGGTCCGGAGATCTGAGTACTCGAACACTTATGTTGCTGATCTGCCGCCAGGCAAACCGGTTCCGGAACTGCTGAGTATCCGAAGGCTGACCTTTGCGATGGCCGACGACTATCCGCACGCATGGACGCCGGACAGCAGAGCGGTCATTTTTGAATCGAACCGGAACGGCACGTTCGCTCTCTTTCGGCAGAAAATCGACGAGCGGGAGCCGGAGCCACTTGTGTTTTCGAATGATGATAGCGTTCTGCCGCAAGCGTCACCCGACGGCAAATGGGTACTGTACCGCAAGGACCGTGAGGAACGCACGCACAGAACGTTGATGCGCGTGCCGATGCAGGGCGGCACGCCGGGACCAGTTCCGCACACTGGGAACGTCGAAGAGTTTCGCTGCGGCCTGCAGCCCGGTTCGCGATGTGTCGTGCGATCTACTGAAAACGATCAATTCGTGTTCTATGAGTTGGACCCGCTACGCGGCAAAGGCCGGGAGCTTGCGCGCACTGGGTGGATTCCCTCATTGATTGGGGATTGGGACTTATCGCCCGATGGATCTTCCATCGCAATTCCGAACCATGATCCGCAAAATGCGCAGATCCGCGTCGTTTCGCTCGATGCGACGGAACCGGATATGGCTGAGAGGGTCGTCAGGGTGGACGGAGCCAGGAACTTAGGGGCAGTGGACTGGGCGGCAAGCGGACAAGAATGGTACGTCGTAGAAAAGAGACCGCTGGAGATGGTGCTTTTCGATGTCGAGAGTGATGGACACTCGCGGGAGTTGCTGAAGTCGACGAACATGTTGTGGGCTGTGCCATCGCCCGATGGACGAAAAATCGCCTTTCCGGAGGACGCCACCTCGAGCAATGTTTGGATGATCAACGGGTTTTGAAAACGGTTGATCAAAGTGCTCGTGTTCCGGACACAGCCCGGGTCACTTTCGACATGCGGCCCAGAGTTGCGTGGCTACTGAATTCTCACGATCAGGCGCTGATAGCGCGTTAGGGGCGGCCTTCCATTGTCAGTTCCTTCCAGAATGACGTGGATTGTTTGGCCAGGCTGTGCGTCATTCGGCACGCGAAAAGTTGTACTGAGCGCCTGGTCAGAGAAGCGGATGGCGCCGTAGTAGGTGCCCGCCGCATTGTCCTGCCACCAGGTAACCATCACGGTGTTGTGATCGGGGTCCGAAGCCTCTCCCTCGAGACGAACCGTGCTGCCGGGGCGCGCGGAGATCTCCGGCGGCCCTTTGATCCTGACCTTCGGCTCATGGTTCGCGTCGCTGAATTTTGGGGTTACAGACCATTTCAGGCGCGCCGCGAAATCGTTCTGTGCCGCCGCGAAAAATCGGGCATTCGCCGCCGCATTTGTTGATGAGATCGGCGGAAGACCGGCATCGCCCGTGGCCGGTCCGCCAGGACCAGCTCTGGCGGTCGAATTCTCGTTCGCAGTACTTCCAGCGGGTGCCAGGCCGATCGCCACGCCTGGATCCTCCGCAGTGGCGCGCGGAAGCGGAGCGCCTCCGAGCCCGAGTGTTGGGACCGTCGGAGATCGATTGATTCCGCCCCACCCACTCCAATGGCCGTCTTCATAAGCGCGGAGGCCATTATCTAACAGATTCAGGAATGTCGGAGTGTCGCCCTCGCCGAGAAAAGACCCTCTCTCCTGCGGAGGCATCCACACCATGTACCCCATCTTTCTCAGCTGATCGGCCGTATATCCGGACAGCCCGAAATAGTCCGTCCGGTCGCCCTTGACCATCTGTTTGCCGTCGCCCCAGACGCGATATAGGGCGCCCAAGGCGCCGCGGCTGGAAATGTTCTCCCGGGTCCAGGCAGCGCTGACGTAAACCTGATCTTCGGGCGCCAATCCATTGCGGACAAAGTAACCGAAATCCATCGTGCTCAACTGCCGCTCGGTCACTTCCGGCCAGTTTGGCTGGATGTACCTCGCGTAAGTGCCATCCTGGTCCCCGGAGGGAATCACGATCAGCTTCATTGATACTTTGTCCCGGATCGCCTCCCACTGTGGTGTGTTCGCGTACTGATCGTGTATAGATTTCAGGGCGCGGGCGATTGTGCTTTGCCCACCTTGCGCCGTCACGTAAAGGGGACCCGGCTGTCGATCGAGCAGAAGAGATTTAATAAGGTCTGAGCCTTCTGTATCCTGCGAGTAGTCGCCTTCAAATGTAACGTTGCCCCACTTGATCTTCGATCTGACTTCAGCCGGCGATGGGTAATTCGGGTTGTGGACCTTCAGGTTCACATAGACGTTTGCGTACGCGTCGATGATGTTATCGATAAAGTGCTCGTCTGAGGCCCAGCGCCAAGACGTGCACGGGCATAACCCGAGCCGGGTGTATTCACGTCCTGGGATGTATTGCGTGGTTCCCTTGCCATCGCCCTTCCAATGAAAAGTGCTGCTGGCATACACGAGTCCTTCAATCTCGAAATCCGAGCTGTAGAGCATCGCGCGGATCAGCGTGTTATTGTCGTCCAGTTCCGGATCCGCCGTAATGACCACCCGCGGCCTCCGCGGCTGAGCGCTAGCGATGAGCGCAACGAAAATCAACACCGTTACTCTGAACGTCAAAGTCTAGCATCCTTCATGGGGATATAAGTAGTCACGTTTGCTTAAAGGCAAGGGGCGCCCGAGCAATTCTAACAAGGAGCACGCTTTCGAGTGCTGCCGTGCGATCGATCGGCGCGCCGTAGATGCTGCAAGAGAAGCAGTATCTTAATGTTGAGGTCGTTCACGGATCCGCCGGATGTGCATCCAGGTGAATGTTGGAGCCACTTCCGAGGAAATGTGGCTTTGTCGATGGCTCCGGGAGAGCTCGCCATTTATTGATCTATGCGGACCATTCTTTTCGCCTGGTTCCTGATGCAGGCCTCAGCGGCCGCTGAACAGACCGTCACCGTTCACGTCGACGCCCGGGCAGCTTCCGCGGAACTCAGGCCCTCTTGGGCTTACTTCGGCTATGATGAGCCGAACTATACATACACAAGCAAGGGTCAGAAGTTAATCCGCGAATTGGTGGAGCTGAGCCAGAGCCCGGTCCACATTCGGACTCACTTTCTGCTGACCACTGGAGATGGCCGCCCCGGGCTGAAATGGGGCTCTACGAATGTCTACACTGAAGACGACTCTGGTAATCCCATTTATGACTGGACTCTGATAGACAAAATTCTGACCACGCTTATCGATGCAGGCGCTATTCCGTTTGTCGAGATTGGGTTTATGCCGGAGGCCCTCTCGACGCGTCCCAACCCGTACACTCCGACATGGATTCCCGGCGCCAGGAATGATCATTACTTCATCGGATGGACTTACCCGCCTAAGAATTACGAGAAGTGGAGTGAATTGATTTATAAATGGGTGCTTCACTCAGTCGAGAAGTACGGCAAAGGGGCGGTCGAAACGTGGAACTGGGAAGTCTGGAACGAACCGGATATCGGCTATTGGCACGGCACGCCGGAGGAATATAACAAGCTATATGACTACACGGCCGCGGCAGTGAAGCGCGCCCTGCCGGCTGCCCGGATCGGTGGACCCGCGGCGACGGGACCTGGGAACCCGAAAGCTGCTGAGTTCCTGCGTCAATTCCTGGAGCACTGCTCGTCGGGTAGAAACTACGCAACGGAAAAGACGGGCGCGCCGCTCGATTTCATTAGCTATCACGTAAAGGGCCAGCCTCAAGTAATAGCTGGTCATATCCGAATGGGGCTTTCGCACGAGATAAAAGATCTGACACGCGGTCTGGATATTATCAAGACATTTCCGACGTTCGCGAAAGCTCCGATTGTCCTGAGTGAGGCGGACCCGGAGGGATGTGCTGCCTGCTCGGCGCGCGTGTACCCCCAAAATGCATATCGGAACGGCACGCTCTATCCGGCTTACGAAGCCGCGGCGTGGAAGACGATCTTAGAGTTAGAGCGCCGTGATCAGGTGCATCTCGAGGGCATCGTTACGTGGGCGTTCGAATTCGAAGACCAGCCCTACTTCGACGGGTTTCGAACACTCGCGACCAATGGCATTGACAAGCCGGTGCTCAATTTCTTCCGCATGGCCGGCTTGATGACCGGGCATCTGCTGAATACGGAGAGCAGCGCGGCGATTTCTTCTTCAACGATTGCTTCGAATGGGGTGGCCGCCAGCTCTACGATCGATGCGCTCGCTACACGTTCGGACCGCAGCATAACGGTCTTGATCTGGCATTATCAGGACGAGGATGTGCCTGGACCGGAAGCAACTATTTCGCTGGTAATTTCGGGGCTGCAGTCAGACGTGACACGTGTCCAGACGAGGCACTATCGCATAGACCAGGAGCACAGCAATGCGTACGCGCTGTGGAAGCAGATAGGTTCGCCGCAGAACCCCACACCTGAGCAGCACCGCGAGCTGGAACGGGCCGGTCAATTGCAATTACTTGGCTCGCCGCGTTGGATTGGGACCTCAAGGGGGGAAGTTGAACTCAGATTCTCGCTGCCGCTGCAGGCGTTATCGTTGGTCCAATTGAGCTGGTAACAGAAAATGCGAACCGTGATTCCACGGGTAATGCGCGTAGGATACGACTTGGAAGCTGCCGTTCAGATCGCGCGTTTTATCCAAAAAGCAGGCATCATGGATCCCGGGACGCCGCAAGGGAAGAGAGCGCCCCGGTTTTGAAAATGACCAGAACTAACGTACCGCCTCGATCGCTGATGCCTCACTCGGCCATCATTCGACTTTTATACCTACGCTGGTGACTGCATTTGCCTCGACGACTGTGTGGACTTCCTTGCCGCTCTTCACCACAACGAGATGCAGTTTCACCGGGGAAAGTGGATTTCCGGCAATGTTGATCGTAGCCGTTCCAGTACAGTTAGGATTGATGTTGTACGTGCCGCTGCCCGGCGTCCACTGCTCCTTTGGTGGCATGCCATTAACAACGATGTGATCTACCTGGGTCAAACTGCCTTTACCATCGAAATGAGTCATTGCTACACCCCGCATTGGCAGAGCTGCCCCGGGTGGAAGCGTTACTCCAGGAACGGCAAGGATAATTCCCTCCACGGCGAACCCGTAGTCGCCCTTTAGACTTCGGTTTGAACACGTGCCCTCGTCGTCAGCTTCTGACTGAGCCCAGGCCAAAGCCCCGGCTAAGGCGGCAAAAACAACAGCAATGCGTGTCGCGGTACTGAAAGTCTTAGAAATGAGCATTTGGTGACCCTCCTTTGGGTCTGGGCCAGACTATACGTTGTAGTCGTTAGCTGAACAATTGCCGGAAGATTCTTTGATTCTTACGAATTTCTTCCCTCGTAACGCCCTTTGAAAGAAGATGTTAGGATTGGTATCCAAAGCACGGGCGTTGCGGGAGAGGCACGGACGGGGTAGGAGTGAACCTTTGTTCATCGGAGTGCTTGCATCTTGATGGGCGCCTGTGTTGCTCCGCGAGTCCGTTTCGGCGCCTTCGAGGTCGACCTCCGCTCCGGTGAGATATTCCGGTACGGTTCCAAGCTCAAGCTGCAGAATCAGCCCTTTCAAGTGCTCGCCGTGTTGCTCGAGCATCCCGGCGAACTGGTGACGCGTGAAGAACTCCGCAACAGACTCTGGCCGAAGGACACTTTCGTGGACTTCGATTGCGGGCTGAACAAAGCGATCAACGGACTACGTTCCGTTCTGAGGGACCGTGCCAAACGACCGCGCTTTATAGAGACTCTTCCGCACCGAGGATACCGCTTTATCGCCTCTCTCGAGCCGCTTGGCGCAGACGCCGTCAAAGGTACGCCGGTGCTCAGCCGTGCCCTGGCGTTTACAGGCCGGATCGACTCCATTGCGGTATTACTGCTCGACAACTATTCGGGTGATCCCGGGCAGGAGTACTTTTGCGAGGGCATGACGGAGGAGCTGATTTCCGCGCTCTCGAAGATCAGTTCCCTGCGCGTGATTTCACGAACTTCGGTGGCCAGGTATAGAGGGGCACGCAAGTCCATCCCGGAGATTGCGAGAGAATTGCGCGTAGATGCGGTCGTAGAAGGCTCGGTAATGCGATGCGACCAGAAGGTCCGCATCACCGCGCAGGTAATCGGGGCGCTCGACGACAGACACATCTGGTCCGGAAGATACGAGCGCGAGCTGCGCGACATTCTCCAACTGCAAGCTGAGATAGCGGACAGCATTGCTGGTGAGATTCATAAGTTGGTAGATCCGGAGTTGCGGCCTGCTATGAGGATGCGCCAAGTTCATCCGCAGGCTTACGAAGCTTGCCTCAAAGGAAACTATTTCCGCGACAAAGCGACCCCTGCTGATCTGCAGAAGAGCACTGAGTTCTTTCTGCAGGCGATTAGTCTCGATCCGGCATACGCTCAAGCTTATGCCGACCTTTCCGAGTCGTATTTCTATTTGGGACTGTTCGGTGTTGCGCCCTGCAGTGAGGCATTCACCAAAGCGAGGGCAAATGCGCTCCGGGCTCTGCAATTAGATGAGACCGTTGTTGCCGCGCACAATGCTTTAGCTGCGATACACATCCTAGACTGGGATTGGGCGGCCGCGGAGGCCGCGTGCAGTCGCGCTGCGAAACTGAACCCGGGCGATGCTAGAACGCGCGCACACTTCGCGGACTACATGTCTATAAGGGGAAGGCATGATGAAGCGATCGAAGAATATCGCCGCGCGCTGGAACTGGATCCCATCTCACGCGTGCGTCTCGGCCACTTTGGACTCATCCTGTACCGAGCCAGGCGCTATGAGGAATCCATTTGTCAATGCCTCAATGCTTTGGAAATCGATCCTACGTACGCAAATGCGCTATGGTTTCTAGCACTTGCGCTCGAGCAGAAGGGCCGGCTTACGGAATCGGTCGCAAAACTCGAAAAAGCCGTGAGTCAATCTGAAGGATTGCACTATCGGGCGCTGCTGGGGCGAGCATATGCTCTTGCAGGCGACCGGGCAAGGGCGGAGAACACGTTGTATGAGTTGAAACGAGTCAGTCAATCGAAATGCGTTTCGCCGTTGGATATCGCTGTCGTCTATCATGGCCTCGGCGACCTGACGTCAACGTTCGAATGGCTGGAGGAAGCGTACCGGCAGCGAGTGTTCCGCCTTATCGAGTTAACGCTGCCCATGTTCGACAGCCTGCGATTTGATCCGCGCTGGCAGGAGCTGGTGAGGCGCATCGGTCTTTCAGAGAGCTAAATCCTACGTTGCTCACCAGCTAGGCATCGGTTCGCTGCGTTTCTTTTTGAGCTGTAAACTCTATCGTCCGCTGAACCTCGCGGCCCGCTTGTCCAAGAAAGCCACGACTCCCTCGCGAAAATCGTGAGTCATGCCGAGTTCGCTCATGAAGTCGCGTTCCAGATCGAGCTGCTGATCAAGCGAATTTTCCTCTGACCGATAGATCGCTTCCTTGATACGTGCCAAGGCGCGCGTCGGCGCGTTCTTGAACTGTTCCACGAGCTCCTCTACCGCAGCCGGAAACTCACTATCACCGACCATCTTCCAGATCAGGCCCCAGTTCGCCGCCTGCTCTGCGGTGATTTTCTCTCCCGTCAGTGCCATGCCCATCGCACGCGCCGTCCCCGCCAGCCGCGGCAGGAAAAAGGTGCCGCCGGTATCCGGAATGAGCCCGAGTTTGCAGAATGATTCAATGAAGGTTGCCGAGCGCGCCGCAATCACAAGGTCACAAGCAAACGCCAGGTTCGCTCCGGCGCCCGCTGCCACGCCATTCACGGCCGCGATCACCGGGAAAGCCATCGCTCGGACGCTCCGTACGAGCGGAGCATAAAACTTCTCGATCGACTCCCCTAGATCGAGCTCTTCGCCGTGCTTCATCACGCGATCCGAGAGA
>JAFAMM010000090.1 GCA_019233375.1 Acidobacteriaceae bacterium | reverse complement strand
GCGGTACCGGAGCTTGTCGTAGCGAATGAGAATCGGCGTTACCGGCCCGTAAGAAAACAGTTCGTTGGTGTCGTTCGAACGATGACCGTGGGTGCGGAAAATGGGGCAGAAGACGCCGTACTCATACCATCGCGCGAACAGCTCCTGGTACATTGGGTCGCGCGTATCACGAAACGAGGGCCAGCCGTAGCCGCCGATGTCTGTCGTCCAATACGGGATGCCGGAAAGCGCAAAATTCAATCCTGCCGGAATCTGCCGTGCGAGCACCGGGAACGTGCTGAAGATATCGCCCGACCACATGGCGGCCGCGTTTCGTTGCTGGCCCAGGAAAGCGGAACGGGTCAGGATAAAGACACGCTTCTCGTTGCCGCTCGCGCGCCAATGTTCGTAGACGCCTCCGGTGTGCAGCAGCGGAAACACATTTGTGTAGCGCGCGCCATTTCCGAGCGCAATGGTCTTATCGAACAGCACGCCATCGCTGCGCCCATTCAGAATCTCCGGCTCCGAGCTGTCCAGCCAGAAGCCATCCCATCCCTGCTGAAGAATCGGCTGCATCAGCATGTTCCAGTAGGCGTCGCGCGCCGCCGGGTTGCTAGCGTCGTAGTCGTAGGTACCCGGGATAATGAAGCCGCGGCGAACAAATTCTTTGAAGGTCGTGGATTTCGGATCCATCATCGCCCAGACGGAGATGATGGAGTGCACGTGTTCCTCGTGCAGGCCGCGCAAAGCGCCGGGGACATCGGGATGCGGCTTCAGGTAGGATTCGGTGTATTCGGGATCGCCCTGGCACTTCCACCAAAACCAGTCCTGGACGATTGCGTCGAGGGGCACGTGCTCAGCGCGATATTTGGCTGCGACGTCGAGCAGCTCTTGAGCCGATTTGTAGCGATCTTTCGATTGAAAAAACCCATAGGCCCATTTCCCGAATAGAGGCGCATGCCCGGTCAGCTCGCGATACTGATGAACGATCGAGTCCATCTCGGGACCATACAGGAAGTAATAGTCGATGGCGTCGACGGCATCGGCGGTGAGCTTCAACTCCGGAGGAAACCGGTCATCAAACCAGGACCGCGACGCCGCGTTCCAAAGAATGGCTGATCCGTTCGAGGAGACGAGGAGCGGCACTGCGATATCGGCATTGGCTTGCGCCAGTTCCACTACCGTGCCGCGGTAATTGAATACGCCGTTCTGATGCTGGCCCAGTCCGTACAGCGCCTGATGAGCATCCACAAAGAACCTCTCGCTCACGCGATAAAGCTGCTCGCCATTGATGTCGACGCGATCATAACGTCGCGGTTCGCGGTCCGATTCGGTCTGTAGCGTTTCGCCCGCGGCATTCTGGAACGTGAGACGGCCATCGTCGACATTGAACAGGACTCGCAGCACCGAAGTCGAAAGCGTGGCGTTCTTCTGGCCACCGGCGAAGTCGAATTGCGCAGCCTTACAGGGTTCGACCAACCATGGCGCCTTGGGCGAACCGGCGTGAGGGTCGCCCGTTCCCGCGACCACGTGAAGAAGGGACGGCCCGCAGACGGCCACGTGGACCGTTTCTCCGGCACCTCGCATGGTGACGCCCGCGGCATCTCGCTCGATCGCGACGGCAGCGGGCAGCACCGGCGCAACCGCAAGGCATAAGACCGGCAACGCACATTTCATGTTGGTGTCACTGGACCGGCGCGAGGTTCGCCTGGGCGAGCACGTCACGATTCGCGCGAATTCGCTGTGATTTTTGAAACGCCGCTTCCGCGGCCTTCATGTCGCCATTCTCCTGGTAAAGGCGGGCGAGCTGATAGTAAACGGAGCCATCCTCGTCGCTAGAGAGGCCTTGCTTCAGCTCGGTGATGGCCTCTTTCGTGCGGCCGGTTCTGGCGTAGACGCGGCCAAGCAGGGCATGCACGCGAGGAAGGAGATCCGGCCGCGCGTGGAGGCTGCGTTTCAGGTACGATTCTGCGTCCGGGTACTCGTGTTGCGCGATAAGAATCTCGCCCATGAGAAGGTTGATCTCGCTATCCTGAGGATCGAGAGCGAGCGCCTTGCTGGCGGTCGCCCGAGCTTCATTGAAACGCCCATCGTGCAAGTATGCGGCGGCTAATCCGGCCAAACCGGCGATGTTATCCGGTTTAAGTGACAGCATCTTCGAGTATTCGTCCTCGGCTTCACGGAACATCCGTTGTTGCTGGTACGCATCTCCAAGCAGGGCATGCATTTTCGGTGATTGTGGTTCCACTTCGCCGGCGCGTGCCAGCGCAGTTACGCCGAGCTTCTGGTAAGCCCGCACTGACCAATACCAGCCCTTTGCATCATTCGGGTATTGCTGTACGAGCTGATCGGCAGCAAGCGCGGCGGCGCGGAAGTCTCCCGCATGAAATGCTTCGCACGCCATTTTTTGTGGACCTTCGCAGACAACACGATCGTCCCCGCCGTCTGTCGCGTGAGCTTCGGCCTTCAGCTTGGCGACGTAAGGCGATTCCGCAAACGAACTCGTCAGTTTCGCGGCGGCGGATTCTGCCAAAGCAAAATACGCAATGCCTAGGCCGTACCAGGCGTCGCCATTGTCCGGAGCAAGATCAGCGGCCCGCTGATACGAGTCGCGCGATCGGGCCGGGTCGCCCGACATATGGAAAGCTCGGCCCAAACCAAGCAGCGTCTGCGTGTCTTGCGGATTCAGCTTCTCCGCAGCGAGCAGATACGCAGTTGCTTCACGCGCCCGCTTCACCTGCAGCAGATCGAGACCAAGAAACAGGTTGGGAACGAACAATGACTTGTTAATCGCAAGGGCGCGCCGGAACGCCGCTTGGGCCTGCGCATACTGGTAGCTTTCGTATTGCATAAGTCCGAGATTGCTCCAAAGTTCGGCGACATCGGGACGAATCGCAGCAGCTCGCGCATATGCGTCAGCAGCGGCGTGGAAGTCGTTCCTGGTTTGAGCCTCATGAGCCTCGGCCAGGAGGGATTGCAAGTCAGTGGTTTGATCCGGCTGTGCAAAGGCCGGCAACCAAACCGCCAAAGCGAGCGTTATGAGAGTCCGCACTACCAGTACAGTTTCAATCCGAACTGCACGTCCCGTGGAGGCAGCGTGCCCGAGATTCGCCCAAAGGACGCATCGCTGAAATTCGCATCCGGCGCGTAGAAGTTCGCGCGGTTGAACGCGTTGAACAGTTCGGCCCGGAACTGCAGCCGCATAATTTCGCGGATGTTAAACCATTTCTGAATCCCGATGTCGAAAGTCTGCAGTCCCGGTGCGCGCACAGTGGACATATACCGTGGTGCATCGCCGAACGTGAAGGGCGCCGGCTGCGCGAACGCGGCGGTATTGAACCATTCATGGATGTTCTGATTGGCCACGTGCGGGTTGCCGACTACATTCGGCCTTTGATTGCCGCCGAACGATCCGGTATTGTTCACGCCGCCCGTCACTCCGATAGGGAAGCCTGATTTGAACGTCCACACGCCCGTGAGCTGCCAGCCGCCGAGCACCGCATTTGTAAAAGCGTTGAAGTTAGCTCCCACTTTCTGGCCCTTGCCGACCGGGATCTGATAGATGTAGCTGATGACCAAGCTCTGTGGTATGTCACCCGCGTCGACTGATTTCTCCTCCGCCAAGTTGTAGTAGTTCCGAATAGGAACTGTGTTGGTTTCCGCCCACGAATTCGTGCCGTTCGTATCGTCGGTAAACTTCGAGAATGTGTAGGAGGCAAGCACCTGCAGACCAGAACTCCAGCGATGGTTGTAGTTGATCTGGAGAGCGTTGTATTCGGACCAGCTATTGGGCACTTGTCCGATATTGACGTTGCAGAACTCCGGGTACGGCCGAAGCAGTTGGCCGTATGAGACGGTGGGGCTGGAAAGGCCGCAACCGCTGCTCGAGAGCTTGCCGTAGAACGGGTTGGCGACCTGTTGCAACAGCTGGTTTCCGAGCGCCAGGTCCGCTGTGGGCAACTGGTTGAAATTCCAGCTTGCCTGTTGCATATGAAGGCCCCGGTTACCGACATAACTGACGTCGATCATGTCGTTGTTGGTGACGGCATACTGCACCCCGGCCATGTACTGGATCATGTACGGATCGGAGCGTTGGCTTGGAGTTCCGGCGGTGTCGAATCCGACATTTGTCAGCGCGCCCAAACTACTGCCGGTTTGCGGAAGCGGACCGTTGGGGAACGGATTATCCAGGTTGTTTTCTGGCGTGTAGCCATTCGGCTGGACAGCCACCCACGGCGTCGCTTGCCCGAATCCTTGCGTCGAGCCGCCTCCGAAGTAGGACGGAACAATGAACGTGCCGAACCCGGCCCTCACAACCAATTTGTGCGTAGCTTGATAGGCCAGCCCGAATCGCGGTGAGAAGTCGGCAACGGGCGCAATATACAAGCCCCGGCGATTGCCATCAACTCCGTTGAAGACTACGGCGCCTGTGACCGTTGAACCAAGCGGCGTGCTGATCGGGTTAATCTGATTGAATTGGAAGTAGGACTGCTGGTTGAAGCGCTCGGTGGGCGCGCTCTGGAAATCCCAGCGAAGGCCCAAATTCAGCGTGAGCTTGTTAGTAATCTTCCAGTCGTCCTCGAAGTAGGTGCCCCAGTAATGCTTTGAGTTGTATGGAAACACGGAGACGCCCGTCGAAGAGAGGCTGCCGTTCGAGCCGGTGTTGACGCCGACTCCGAGTAGCAAGGACGCAAAAGCGTTCCCGCTTGTATCCGGTGATGCTGTCTCAGGATTCGGCCCAGCGGTGCTACTTGGACTAAAGTTGAACGTTGTGGGATAGATCCGCCCACCGCCGGTTTGAAGTATGACGTTCATTAAACCCATCGAAAGGGAATGCGCGCCGATCACTTTCGTTAAACCGACCGACGTGGTGTAGGTGTTGCGGGGAAAGCCGCCCTCGCCCGACCCGTTCTGCGGACCCAACGGGGCATAGCCAGTCACGTTAGTGACGGGAAACTGGTTTGAAGTCGAGTTGATAAATGCGGGCAGACCCAGGGTCGTCATGTTAAACGGATAGCCCTGTACCACGTTGCCTTCGATCCAGTGGTTGAGACCGAAGTTCAGACTGAGAACCGTGGTCGGGCTGATCACCCAGGTGAGCCCGGTGGCGCCATCGAGGCGATTATTCGGCTGGCGAAGATAAGGCCCACCCGGGTCGTCCGCGCCGTAGAAGGCAGGATTCCCCACCTTGTACTCGTTCTTGCTCGAGTAGCGGAAGAAATACTGCACGTTATCGGTGAAATTGTGATCCATGCGGACGCTCCACTCGTCGGAGGAGGCCGGCGCTGCCGCTGACGCCACAAAGTTATTCGCGAGGCCGCCGTTGGTGGGCGCGGGATAGTAGCTGATCAGGTTTTTGCCTACGGTGCTCATGAGAGATGCCGGAATCTTGTTGCCCGGGAACGGAGCCCGGAGGAATCCGTTCGCGGTTTGCACGGTTGTGAAGGGATTGTACAGAGTCTGCGGGATGGCGGAGAAATCGCCGTTTCTCTCGGCCTGGGTCGGCATGGTTGCGGTGTAAGGCACCGGGCTCGACAGCCTCAATCCTTCATAAGCCGCAAAAAAGAAGGTCTTGTTCCGCTGTTGGTAGAGCTTGGGGATGTATACTGGTCCGCCGCCGACGACCCCGAACTGGTTCCTGTGGAAAGCCGTCCGCGGAATGCCGTTGGCATTGTTGAAGAAGAAGTTGGCGTCCAGGTCGTTGTTGCGCAGGAACTCAAACGCGTCTCCGTGGAAGCTGCTGGTTCCCGATCTGGTTATGACGTTGTAGACGTTGCCGGTACTCCAGCCGTAGTCAGCGGTGAAGCCATTGGTCTGGATCTTAGCTTCCTGAACCGAATCGAGCGAGGGCACGTAAATCACTCCGCCCCAATCGGCTGCGGTGTCCCAGTGGCCATCGAGCAGATAAGCGCTGGTTCCAAACCATCCTCCTCCGAAGTTGAGGAACGAGATATCCTGATCCGCCGTGCCGGATTGCCCGCCGCCGTTCAGCAGTTGCAGTTGTGTCGAGTTGTTGACCGAAGAGTTCAGCAGGACCAGACCAAATACGCTGCGAAAATCCACCGGCAATTGCTGGATCTGCTGCTCATTCAGGTTTGTGGACACGTTGGCGTTGTCCGTTGCCAGCAGCGGCGCCAGATTCTCTGAAACGGTAACTTGCGTTTGTACCTGGCCAATTTTCAGGGTGATGGATTCGCTGGCCGCCTGCCCGGCATTCAGCTGAATGCCTTCTTCCTTGTAAGACGAGAAGCCAGTCGCCTCAATGAGAAGCGAATACGTGCCGGGCGGCACAAGGGCGAACGAGTAACGGCCCTCTGCATCGGTCGTGAAAGTCCGGGTGATGCCTTTATCGGGGCTCGCGATTGTGACCTTCGCTCCGGCGATTGCTGCTTGCGAAGCATCCTGGACCACGCCTGTGAAGGAAGCGCTGAAAGCTTCCGTCTGGGAGCGGGCCGCCGGAGGTAGTAAGGAGAGTGCGGTTGCCAGGACGAGGCGGAAAGCCAAAGCGCCCGGAGGACAGTACTTTCTCGACATGGAAGACCCTTTCTTGGGCGGAAGGTTATTTCTTTTGAACGCTTTTCACAAGGCTCTTTACCGTGCTTTACCGGAACGGGAGAATAACTATGCGGGTTGCAATTTACGTTTGGTGGGGAGTAAAGTACCTGGGGGGCTTACGTGGACAGCAGGCTCGCAACGGAGGCGAATCCCGCGGTTATATCGCACGCCGACGCCGTCCGGATCCGGGAAGCTTTGGGTGACATCCTTCAGAGTCCGCCCTTCCGGAGCAGCCGGCAGTGCCAGGTGTTTCTGACCTATGTAGTCGAGCACAGCCTGGCGGGGGAAAACGACCTCCTTCGAGAGCGGGTCATCGGCACGGAGGTATTCGGGCGCACTCCTCATTACGAGACCGGCGAGGATCCGGTCGTCCGAGTGCGGGCTGCCGAGGTACGAAAGCGGCTGGCGCAATATTATCAGAATCGTGCGGACTGCCCTGTCAGGATCGACATTCCTCCCGGCTCTTATCGGGCAGTTTTTCAATGGAAATCAGGGCAGTTAGTTGCACCGGCGGGCGAAAAGCGGGGTTCGCGGAGATCGCCGTGGAACTGGATTATTCTTGGACTGGCGGCGGCAGCCATCATTGGCATCGCGGGTCGCGGACTGCGGTCCCATGCACCTTCCGCGCTCGACCAGTTCTGGGCATCCGCGTTGGCAAGCCCCAAGCCCATTCTGATCTACAACGCCACCACCACCGTTTATCACGCCGCAAGCGCTGCTGACGTCGAGCACGAGTTCATCCCGGTACGCGGCCAATACACTTGTATCGGCGATGCGTATGCCAGCGTGGTGCTCAGTTCTCTCTTCTCTAGAAAAGGGAAGCTGTATCAGATGCGTTACGGCGCCGATCTGACGTTCGGTGATCTAAGATACCAGCCCTCGATTCTGATCGGCGCTTTCAACAATGAATGGACGCTTCAAACCACCAACGAACTGCGCTTCGTCTTCGATACGCACCCGACCATCCGAGACCGGTTGGATAACCAGTTGTATACTCCAGCTGACCTGAAACCGGACGGACGAACGACGGAAGACTATGCGATCGTTTCGCGCGTGTTCGATTCCAAAACCGGGGAGTTGTTGATTGCGGCTGCCGGGATCACACAATATGGCACTCGAGCGGCGGGGGAATTTCTTACCTCCATACCCTCGATAACAGCATTGGCCGCCAATGCGCCGCGCGACTGGCCGAAGAAGAATCTGCAGGTGCTCCTGCGCACGAAAGTTGTTGGCGATACGCCCGGGCCGCCGAGTATCGTAAAGACTTACTTTTGGTAGATCGGCGGACCGGATAGGGCGGATTCTTGTTTGAGAATGGGATCAGGCGTTCTAGGGTTCTGAGCCGATGATGCCGGCGGGCGGCACTCGAAGCACGCCGCCCCTATCACGACAATGCCGCGTAAGTGGAGCCTAGAAAGCCCCGCTACCCGGCAGCTTTGCCGTTGCGGCTCCAACGGAAGTGTTCGAACCGTTGGTCAGCCCCTGGTTCACCATGACCTTGATTTCCACCCTCCGGTTCATCTTGCGTCCCGCGCTTGTGTTGTTGTCCGCAACTTCGTGGGTAGCTCCCATACCGGCGGGCCGAATGATCCGATAGACAGGGATGTTATCCTTCTCCTGCAGATAACGAATCACGGCGTTCGCGCGCGCCTCACTCAGATGCTGATTGTAAGCAGCGCTTCCCGTTTTGTCCGTGTAGCCGATGATCATAACGGAATAGCCCTTCTCATCTTTTGTTTGCTGGGCCAGATTGTCAAGTTTCTGCCTATCTTGTGCGGATAGAGTGGAGCTATTTACTCTGAAGTACACAACGTCGGAATACTTCTCCTGCAGGTTATCGAGTTCAGTCACGCGCTGATTCACGTTGTCGACGCCCCGATTCGCCTCATCGGCTTCTGTTTGTACTTTATTTACGTGCTCGCTGACCTGGCTGACCTGTTGAGCGGTTTGCTTCTGCTGATCATCCAGTTTGTTCTGTCGATCTTCGGATGCAGTAGCGCGGGATTCCAGACTGGTAGCGCGCGTTTCCAATGCGCCGGTTCTAGCCGCCACGGGTTCCATGATCGCATCCGCTTGTCGTGAAGCAGTAAGCGACGTGGAATTGAACTCGACCTTGGTGGCGACCAGCTCACCTTTCTCATTACCTTTACCCTTCGCTTCAATATAGAGGCCGGTTACGAGAGATTCTGACGTCACGGAATGGTGCTTGAACCTGACCTTCGTAGTGTCTGTCACATCGATTGTGCAGATACTGTCGTCGTCAGCCCGCACCTTAAACGAGCTGCCCTCATGAGATAGAATCACGCCCTTGACTTTTTCTTTTTTGTTTTCCGCAAAACTCTTGTTGTTGAGTTCGGCGGCGAACACCATCCCCGATGCCAGAAGAGCGGTCGCTGAAAGTGCGATTGCTGCCTTCAATTGCCTTGTTCCTAATAAGTGTTTCATTTATGTCTCCAACGGGGCTTCCCGACTGGCATACGACTTATGCCGCGCAGGAGAGCGCCTCATAGAATACGAGCACTATTCCGGTATTCTTGTTGGAAAGTGCCGGATCGCGTTCGCTCGCCTTCAGGGTTCTGAATAACCTTGGGTTACACCGCGCAACACACCGCATTGATGCTGGAGCGGCTGACCGGAGGCGTGCACGCACAACGTGGCTACAAGGCAAGAGTTACGGGCGAACACTTCCCGCGGGACATCCGGATGTTAGGTCTGTCCAACAGAACTTGAGCTGAAAGGATCTGTATTTTTGGAGGCTCGAAGCATGCACTCGCAAGCATTCGAGGAAATCGTTTGTCTAAACAAGCTTTATTGACGCTGTGCCTCGCTCTCGGCATGGTCACAACCATTCGTGCTGAGACCATTGCGGCGGGAACGGTTATTTCAGTTCGAACGAATGACACTATCGATGCCAAGGATACGGCCAATGGCCGGGTTTACTCAGGCGAAGTGGATCGTGACGTACTCGATGGCAACAACCGGATCGCGATCCCACGAGGATGCGACGTGGAATTGATGGTGCGCGACATCGGAAATCACACGCTGGCGCTCGATCTCGATGCCGTAGTAGTGCAAGGCAAGCGGTATAGCGTCACGACCTACGACGTCACCCGCACAGGAGACCAAAAGGACGGCGTCGGCGCGAATGGCCGAACCGCAAAGTTTGTGGGTGGAGGCGCTCTGTTCGGGACTATCGTCGGTGCAGTGGCAGGAGGCGGCAAAGGGGCTGGGATCGGCGCTCTGGCAGGCGGTGCAGCAGGTGCAATCGGTCAAACCGTAACGCGAGGTACCCGGGTGCACGTGCCGGCTGAGTCCGTCCTGACATTCCAATTGCAGCAGCCGTTGCACTTAGCCGCGGATCCAGGTTACACACGCGGTGGCCGGCATTACCATCCGGAGGACCAGTAGGAAGCAGAACGCCAGTTAACCGTAACCGCAGAAGCCGCAACGACGATCTGTCGAAGCGCATGATCGAGCGGACTAAAAGATGCTTGTGATGGCATGCCAGGCGCTGTCGGCGAGCTTGGGAACATTCACGGTGAAAGACACATCGGCGCCTGCGCCAACCCCGAGATAAGCGCCGACATCGAAGGCAACATCGATTTTCCCTTTGTCGATGCCCACGTCCAGTTTGGCGTCAACCCCGATCCCCGCGCCAACGTTGGCGGTCTCAGAGGCGGTGGTTCCATCCACGCTCACACTCCCCGTTTCGTTCGCTTGTGCACCGGCGAACGCATCAACACCGGCCTGCGCGCCGACATCGCCCTTGAGCGGGTTGAATGCAACTTGCGCGTTGCCATTAACGCCGGCGCCCACCGCTGCTTCGCTCGAAGCTTCGACGGGTCCGACATGCACGCCGGCTCTGGCGTCTACCAGGTAAGCACTGGCGTTGCCTGACGCTTGCGCGGTTATGCCGTCGTGGGTAACTCCCAAAGTAGCTTGCCCGGAAGCCTCGGCACCCAGCGCGGAGACAGTCAACGACGCTTGGCGATTAGAAAACGTGGCACTGGCAACTGAGACGTTCGCAGAACCCTGCACGCCAATAAGCTGCAAGTTAGTTTTGGACAAAAGTACGTTCGGCTCTTCACCTGTGTTTTCCCGCTCCGGCTTTGCCTCGTGGGACGACGATGAAGAGACGGTGGTAGCCTTCAGCCATGAACTCTGGGTGGTCGTAAGCTCCGCGTCACGGGAAACAAAATTGTACGTGGTGACCCTGCCCAGTTCGAACTCGTCCGAAGTGCGGCTCACCGAGGCGGATGTTTGAGTGTTGATCGCCAGACCCCGTAGGTTGACGCGGCCTCCGGTATCTGATGGAGAGGCGAAAGCATGCTGAGCGATGCTGCTCGCGGATGTCTGAGCTTGCGAGGACGGTTGGTGTTTCGATGCAGATGAAACGCTGGCCGACGACTGTGCCCCAGAGGAAACGGCCGGACCTCCACCGCCATCTGTTATGCGCATGTTGAAATTGCTCCTTTCACCGGACGTTCAAATTGTCGGAGAACGCGAAGAAACGTTGCCTGCTCACTCTCTTCGCCCGTTATGCCGCAAACACGTCCGAGATTGGAAGGCTTGGAACCCGCACCGGCAGCTTTATGCGGATCGTGATCAAATGCAAGTAAGCCTAAGAGGCCGAGCAACGTCGATCTGACGGGGGAGTATTTGCCGTTACTGTCCTCTAAGAAGGTCAAGAACCGCTACCAGCTCAAAGAGCGCCTCGGTACGGGCGGCATGGGCATCGTG
>JAFAMM010000014.1 GCA_019233375.1 Acidobacteriaceae bacterium | reverse complement strand
CTGGAAAGATCTATTCGGCGCTCGCTTCGAGGTGCTGCTCTACGACTTGACCAGCACCTATTTTGAGAGTGATCCAGACTTCGGCACAGAGGATAAACGCCAATTTGGTTACAGTCGTGATAAACGTAATGATTGTGTGCAGGTGGTTATCGCTATTGTGGTTACGCCGGAAGGTTTTCCGATTGCCTACGAAGTTCTGGCAGGCAACACCGCGGACAAAACCACCTTGAGGGGATTCCTGCAAAAGATCGAAGCCCACTACGGCAAAGCGGATCGCATTTGGGTGATGGATCGTGGCATTCCGACCGAGGAAGTCCTTACAGAAATGCGTGAGAGTGATCCGCCCATTTCTTACCTGGTCGGAACACCCAGAGGACGCTTGACTAAATTGGAAGCGCAATTACTCGCGCAGCCCTGGAAAGACGTGCGACCTGGCCTGGAAGTCAAACTGCTGGCTCAAGACAAGGAACTTTACATTTTAGCCCAGAGCCGACAGCGGCGGGGTAAAGAACGAGCGATGCGCTGCCGGAAATTGAAGAAGCTCTGGCAACGGCTGGCACACCTGCGCCAGATGCGCTTAAGTCGCGACGAACTTCTGATCAAGCTTGGCCAAGCCAAGCAAGAAGCCGGACGCGTAGTTTGGAAATTGGTTCAAATCACCGTCGCCCAAACTGACAACTCGCTCAGCCAACTGCTTAGTTACCGGCTCGACAAAGTGCGCTTACGGGTCGTTCGCCGCCGGGAAGGTCGTTATCTGCTGCGTTCCAATCTGGTTGGAATCGAGCCGGCGCAACTCTGGGAGCTTTACATCCAGCTGACCCAGATAGAGGAAGCCTTCCGCAATCTCAAGGGTGATCTGGCTATCCGTCCCATCTACCATCAACTCCAGCAAAGGATTGAAGCGCACATTTTCATCGCCTTCCTCGCTTACTGCTTGCATGTGACTTTGCGCCGCCGGCTCCACAAACTGGCTCCGGGGCTAACTCCGCGCGCTGTATTAGAGAAATTTAAAACCATCCAAATGATTGATGTCCATCTGCCTACCGACGACGGCCGCACGGTTATCCTGCCACGTTACACACAGCCGGAAGCGGACCATCGCATGTTACTGCACGGGCTAAATCTTGAGCTCCCAGCCCAGCCTAAACCGCGGATCACTGCCGCTGGAAAGCTGGCCGATTGATTGGGCCTGTAGTGCAGACTTTTTCAGACCGATGCCTGATTTTGAGCCACTTAGATACGCTGACCCCGGCGAATCGGCGAAGACGGGCTTGCTTCGCTTGGTCTCAGTCAGCTCGGAACAGATCGAGCTACTCCGTTCGAGGGCTATTCAGCTCTCGAACATATCACCTATGCAGTCGAAGGCTCGCTACGCCGACACGCCGATTCGCCGATCCGGTTCCTCCGATGTCGGAATCGGACGGGTATTCTACCGCACACTCCCGTTGCGCCGATGCCCGGTTCGATACTAAATCCTTTAAAGATGCTTCCCCCATTGCAACCCCTCGATTTCACCCGCGTTTCCCTCACCGGCGGCTTCTGGTATAATCTGCAGCAGCAGGTGGGACAAGTCACCCTCGGTCACATCTATGCTGAGATGCGGCACCAAGGTCAATTGGATGCCTTGCGTCTCGACCAGCGGATGCACCGGGGCCGGCAGGAGGCGAATGGCTGGTACTGGGGAGGCAGCATCTTCTGGGATTCGGACGTGGCAAAATGGCTTGAGGCAGCGAGCGCTTATCTGCTGCGTCATCGAGATGCGAAGCTCGAAACGCTCGTAGACGGGACCATTGAACTTCTGGCCGTCGCCCAGCAGCCGGACGGCTATCTCAATAGCCACATCCTGACTTGGCGACCGCGTCACCGTTTCAAGAACCTTCGCGACCTGCACGAACTCTATTGCGCAGGTCACCTCATCGAAGCAGCAGTCACCCACCGGCAGGCGACCGGCAAGGAGACTTTGCTCAATATAGCCGTTCGTTTCGCGGATTACCTGGTGAGCGTATTTGGCTCGGGATCTCGTCAAACTCCCGGCTACTGCGGCCATCCTGAAATTGAACTGGCTTTGATTCGCCTTTATCGCTTAACCAGCGAGTCGCGCTATCTGGACCTCAGTCGGTTTTTCGTCGAACAACGAGGGACCAAACCTCATTACTTCGATCGGGAAGCAGTCGAGAGGTTGGACGCAACAAAATTTCGCCCCAATCATCCGGTCTCTCCCTACGCCTACATGCAGGCGCACGTACCGATCCGGGAACAGCGCGAAGTGGTTGGACACGCCGTGCGGGCAATGTACCTCTACAGTGCGGTTGCTGATCTTGCCCGCGAGTTGGGAGACGAAGAGCTCGTCAGGCTCTGCCGAAACTTCTGGCAAGACCTCTGCCGAAGCAAAGTTTATGTGACCGGTGGTATTGGCTCAGCCGCCGAGAACGAAGGATTCACGAAAGATTACGACTTGCCGAATCTCGAAAGTTATGCCGAAACCTGCGCAGCGATCGGCTTCGCCCAGTGGGCGCACCGCATGGTTCATATCGATCTGGACAGCCGATACACGGATA
>JAFAMM010000409.1 GCA_019233375.1 Acidobacteriaceae bacterium | reverse complement strand
CGACGAGATCGAATATCTTCGCGGGCTGCCGCACTTCAAGCACGCAGCCCCCGCGTTCTTCGATTCGCTCGCCCGCCTGCGCTTCACCGGCGATCTGTTTGCGCTTCCCGAAGGTACGCCCGTTTTCGCAAACGAACCGATCGCAATTGTCCGCGCTCCTATCATCGAAGCGCAGCTTGTCGAGACATATCTGCTTTCGACCTTCGCTTTTCAAACCAGCGTCGCCTCCAAGGCGGCTCGCTGCGCGATCGCGGCAGGTGAACGGCCCGTTGTCGAATTCGGCAGCCGCAGAGCGCATTCTCCCGCCGCCGGCATTCTGGCGGGACGCGCTGCGTTCATTGGCGGATGCTCGGGAACCAGCAATGCAGAAGCCGGTCTGCGTTTTGGCATTCCGGTCTTCGGTACGGCAGCACACTCCTGGACGATGTCGTTCCAGACTGAAGAACAGTCCTTCCGCCGCCTACAGCAGCTTCTTGGAGAGAGCACTGTCTTTCTTCTCGACACGTATGACACGCTCGAAGGCGCGCGCCTTGCCGCGCGTGTCGGCCGCCCGATCTGGGGTGTGCGTCTGGATAGCGGCGATCTCGTCTCGCTCTCGCAGCAGGTTCGCCAGATCCTTGATGACGCGGGCCTCGAACAAGCCAAAATCTTCGCAACCAATGATCTCGATGAGCACCGCATTGCGCAATTGCTGCGTGATGGGGCACGCCTGGATGCCTTCGGCGTCGGAACGCAGCTGGCGACGTCGGCCGATGCGCCCTCTCTCGGTGCCGTGTACAAGCTCGTCGAGCTGAAACAAGAAGGAACCGTTCAATACACCGCCAAGTTCAGTGATGAGAAAGCGACTCTGCCAGGCGCAAAGCAGGTTTACCGCTATCCCGATCGTGATGTGCTCGCACTCTACAGCGAGTGCAATAGCGACTTCGAAGGGGAACCGATGTTACGCCCCGTGCTCATTCGCGGAGAACTGCTCGAGGCGCTGCCGCCCATTGAAAAATCGCAGAAGCGCGCGCGAAATGCCATTGCCCAATTGCCTCAACGGCTATGCTCTCTCGAGAGGTCGGACCCGTATCCGGTAGAGGTCAGCCCACGGCTGCTGCAAATGGCTGACAAGCTGCGCGAACAGCATGTGTCCTGACAACGCATCACGGCACGTTTACCGTCTGAGCGCCCTTTGCGCCAAACCAGGCGATTCCATCGCCCAACATTGCCTGCCCGTTTCGGACAAACAGATCATGCGGCGCAGCGGCTTTCAATTGCGCCAGATACGCGGGCGTGAAGATCTGCTCCCACAGTTTTGACAGTTCTTGCCCGGAACGGACCATCCGGCTCTTGCCTGCTTGGTTGACGCGCAGCGGGAAGCCGATGAAACGCGCTGCTTGCACGCGTTCGCCGGCCAAAACTGCTCTCTTGAAATCCTGCACGCGCGCTTCGAATGCCGCGTCGCTTTCTGCGGTTACTTGCTCGTACCACCTGGCGTCCTCGGAAGTCTGCACCACGTTGGTTATTTGCAGTTTCACGAAAAGCGGCCTGCCGCCAGTCGACCACTCGCCCGCCAGTCCCACGCTGTTTTGGAAGTTAAGCGGCTGGTTCGCATGATTGCCGTTCCCGACGAAGTGCAGCTTGAATGTTCCACCCTCCGCGTACAGCGTCAGATCACTGGCTTGTATGGTGCCTGTTAACGGAATATCCTTCAAGTACTTGGCGTAGAAGTAGTGGCCGCTTACGGTCGTGTCGCCGTCCTTGACGAGCAGCGTCATTCCGATCTGGCTCTGGCCGAGGTCGCCCTGGAGGCTGGTCCTGTTGACTAGGCCAACGGCGGCATTGATCGCGAACAACGCCGTGAATGCCTTCCACATTTCACTCATCATTACGCAGTAGTAGAATAAGACCGACGATGTTCCGTGCGAGTGCGATTCTGCTGTTGGCAGTGATCAGCTTCTGGTCGAGCGCCCCGGCGTTCGCCTCTGCGGAATCGCGGCTGCCTGTCTGCTGTCGCACAAAGGGCGCGCATAAGTGCGCGATGAAGATCGCGCAGTTGCATCAAGGGCCAGCGGTTTCCGCAAAATGCGCCTGCTTTCCCTCTGCGGGATCGCTTTCCGCAGGCGGTTCAGCTCCTGTAGCTGTGCCGCTTCGTTCCATTGCAGCCCCTCTTGCGAATCAACCAGCCATCCTGGCGCAGACCGAAGCACACTTCCGCATCTCGTTCGCGCGATCGCAGCAAAAACGCGGCCCTCCCGCTCTTCTGTAGAACCAAAAAAATCGCTTCTTTTTGTCTCAGAGGAGTTCTATGTGTCTCGTGTATTCGTAATTTGTTTTGCGTGCTGCTGTCTCTCCGTACGCGCACTCACGGCCGATCTGACCAGCGTGCATGGCATTGTGCATGATCCGCAGCATCGCCCCGTGGCGAATGCGCAGGTCACGTTTCAGGGTTCGCCTCCCTCAAGCGCAAAGAAAGTTCAATCAGACGCAAACGGCGAATTCGAAGTGCCGGATGTTGCCGCCGGCCCGTATAGCGTCACAATCTCGGCCGCGGGCTTCGAGTCACTGCACGAAGAAATCAGTATCAGACCCGGTAGAGGACCGGTTCTGCATTTTCAACTGCAGCTCGCCACCGTGAACGCCAGCGTGGAGGTAACCAGTCAAACCAGCAAATTGAACACAGAGTCTTCGACGGTCCAAACCATGGTCTCGCCGCAGGAGATTCATCAAACGCCGGGAGCGGACCTCACCAACAGCCTCTCGATGATCACGGATTTCACACCCGGCGCCGTAATGGTTCATGACATGCTTCACATGCGCGGCGGGCACCAGGTCAACTGGTTTTTTGACGGCATACCGGTCATCAACACGAACATTGCGGCGAACGTGGCGCCGCTCATCAACCCGAAGAATGTTGAAGACTTGCAGATCGAGCGGGGCGGCTACTCGAGCGAATACGGCGACCGCACGTACGGTTTTTTCAACGTGATTACGCCGTCCGGTTTCGAACGCAACAACACGGCCGAACTCATCGTATCCGGCGGGAACTTCTATTCCACCGACGACCAGTTTGATATAGGCGGCCATACGGACCGCTTTGCCTATTACGGCAGCATCAACGGCAATCGTTCGGAACTCGGCTTGAATCCACCCGTCCCGCAGGTGATTCATGATCAGACGAGCGGGCTCGGCGGCTTCATGTCTGTTCTCTACAATCCGACCCCGAAAGACCAGCTCCGCTGGATCGCGTCGCTGCGCGAAGACCATTATCAGATTCCCAACACGCCGGATCAACAGGCCGCCGGGATTCGCGATCTAGACGTCGAGCGCGATGACCTGATCGGTTTCAACTGGACACATTCTTTTTCCGAGGGCGTGTTGTTTCTGCTCACACCGTACTTTCATTACAACAGCGCCCAATATATAGGCGGCTCAAACGACACCCCCTTCGTTTTAAATGATAATAACCGTTCCGAATACATCGGAGCGCGTTCCGTCGTTCAGTTCCAGAAGCGAAAGCACAACGCAGTGGCTGGCATAGACGTCTGGGGTGAGCACGACGATAGCTTTTTTGGGCTCACCGCGAACCCCGGCCAGGGCGTCCTCAACCAGCAGCAGAAGCAGTGGGCTAATTCGGATGCGGCTTTTGTCGAGGATCAGTACAGAGTCACCAATTGGCTAACGTTGGATTTGGGTCTTCGGCTCACGCATTACACCGGGCTCGTAAATGAGAATGCTGCCGACCCGCGCCTCGGAGGAGCGATTCGCATACCGAAGATCAACTGGATTGTGCGAGGTTATTACGCCTACTACTACCAACCGCCGCCGCTCGACAGCCTGCAAGGCCCTGCCCTGGACTTTGCGATTGCTCAGGGGTACGGTTTCGTTCCTCTGCAAGGCGAGCGTGACATCCAGCACGATGTCGGCTTGACGATTCCCGTACGAAGCTGGGCGATCGAGGCCGACAACTTCCACACGAGCGCGCGCAATTTTCTCGATCACGACGTCGTCGGCAACTCAGGAATCTTTATTCCGCTGGCGGACCTGGGCGCGATCATCAGCGGCACAGAAGTGGCCGTGCGCTCACCGCGGATTGGGAGTATCGCTCAGCTCCGAATGGCTTACTCCAATCAGATTGCGCAAGGCATCGGCCCGGTCACGGGTGGCCTGATCGAAGACGCGCCGCTGGGCAATTTTCTGCTGGACCATGATCAACGAAACACCGCGACTGCGGTCCTGTCATTGAATTTGCCTCATCACTACTGGGCCACGCCGGCCTATCAGTTCGGTTCAGGATTCCTGAACGGGAACGGCCCGTCGCATCTTCCGCCGCACTCCACGTTCGATCTCTCGGTGGGCAAGAGTATCGGTGAAACCTGGTCATTTTCGATAAATGCAGTCAACATCGCTAACTCGCGTTACCTGCTCGACACGAGCAACACCTTCGGCGGAACGCACTATATCAATCCGCGCCAGATCTACGCCGAGCTGCGCTACCGCTTTCACTTCTGATTCAGAAATATTTCGGCCGAAGTAGGAGGCAAGTGAATCGTACCGACGCCGTTGCTGATCTCGAGCTTATTAACGATACGCAACTCACCCGAATAAGTGCCGTCCTGATACGCGACAGGAATGTCGACGGATTCCTGCCCGTTATTAATCGCGACAATGGCCGATTCACGATCGCTTTGGCGAGCATACACCCAGGCGTGATCGGCCACGGCAAGTTCGGTCAGCTTGCCGTTTCGTAGCGCATTGTGCTGCGCGCGTAACGTCGTGAGTTTATGAACGTAATCCCAGATGGCGTTCTCCTGCGGCGTCCGGCCCTCAGCCGTAAAGGCATTGCGCGGATCGTCAGGCCAGCCTCCCGGAAAATCGCGCCGGTTATCCGGGTCGTCGCCGCCGTGCATCCCGATTTCGTCGCCATAGTAGATGCAGGGCGTCCCCCGAAAGCTCAGCAGCATCGCGAAGGCGAGTTTCAGCCGCTCGATGCTGGCGCCGGATTCATTTAGGAACCTCCGTACATCGTGGTTCCCTAAGAACGTGACCAGGACATTCGGGTCCGGGTACAGCCTGTCTTCCGCGGTGTTCTTCGAAAGCATGTCCACCTTTGCACCGTTTGCCAGAACGTCCCGCATACTGAAGTATGTTGGAAAATCGAAGACGCTGTCGACGCCGCTATCAATTCCGTCCCAGCGCTTCACGCCCCCTTGAAAAAACGACGGTACCGCCGGGTTGGCATCGAAGACTTCGCCGACCGTACGCAGGCTGGGATATTGGCGCTTGAGGGCCGCCGACCAATCGTGCCAAAAGGAGCGCGGCACATAAGGCAGGGTGTCTTGCCGGATGCCGTCGAAACCAGCCATTCCCACCCACCACAACGCGTTCTGAATTTCGTACTGCGCCACGTCCGGGTCTTCCTGATTCAAGTCAGGCAGAACATCTGCGAACCATCCGTTGAGCACCCTTGTTCGCAAGGTGTTCGATGCATGCAGATCCGGTACGGTCCAGATCTGCCAGGTTTCGTTGATGTGATGCGCCGGCGTGCCGTGGAACCATGTCGGCTTCGGCGGGTCCTTCACCCAGGGATGACCCGGACCCACGTGATTGGCGACCTGATCCTCAATCACCTTTAGATGCAGATCGTGTGCATCGTCTACCAGTTCGCGCAGTTGCTGCATGGTCCCGAAGTGTTCCTCTACTGCGTAATAATCGGTGGCGCCGTAGCCGTGATAATCGGCGATCGGCGCGCCGTTGACAGCCTGCTGTGTATTGGGTTCGTTCGTGTTGTCGTACACCGGCGTCATCCAGATCGCAGTTACTCCGAGCGACTTCAAATACGGAAGGTGATTGATGATTCCCTGAAAATCGCCGCCGTGATACATATGCGGATTCTTCCGGTCAAAGAGACCGGGCGACTGAGCGGGATTGTCATTCGACGGATCCCCATTGGCAAAGCGATCCGGCATGAGCAGGTAGATCACATCATCGGGCGAGAATCCCTGAAAGCGCCCGGCAGCGGGAAGCGAAGCATCCAGGCGGAAGGACGCGGTCACGCTTCCGCTAGCAGTATTGATTTGGAGAGGATAATCTCCCGGTTTCGATGCCGCCGGGATAGTCAGGTCGACAAAAACATAAGTGCCGTTTTCGTTCGTGCGGACGTTGGCGGCTGTGAGGCCGCCTGGAGCACTCACTCGCGCGCCGTTTAGTCCCGTGCCATGAATCAGCAGGTGAACGGGATTGATGCTGTGCCCGGGCCACCAATTGGGCGGCTCCACCTTCGTTACGGTAGGTGCTGCCGCCGCGACGGAGGCCAGCGCGAGCCACGGCAGCGCTTTCATTTACTGCTCCAGTTGCCCGGCTTACGATCCATAGGCGGGCAGTGTGATGTGACCGAGATCGTTCCGTGATGCGTGCCGCGGCAAGGCGTGTTTACTTCCCTTGATCGCGGGCGGCTTCGCGCTTCTGTTCTTCCCGCCGGTCGCGTGCTTCCTGCTCCCGCGCGTGGCGCTCGTGTTCGGCCACCAGCCGCTCATAGATTGGAATCTGCTCGTCCGTGAGAATGGATTTCACACGGCTGATCTGCTCTTTCTTGATGGCGAGCATCTGCGGGTGATACTGGTCACGCACGGCCTTGTACTTGGCCTTTGTGTCATCTAGTATCGCCTCCAACTGCTTGACCTGAGTGCCGGTAAGCCTCAGTTTCGATTGCATCTCCGCCAGGTATCGCTGGCGGAAGTCCTCGGCAGTCGTTTTCGCGCTCACCGTTGTGCCGGCGTAGTAGCGATGTCCAAGCGCGCCGACTGCGACACCGCTCAGAAAAAGCAGCGCGCTGAGTAACGCCGCCGCCCACTGGTTCCGCTTCATATCGCTTTCAACTGTTTACAATCACTGCTGCAGCGCCGGCGAACCTTGATCCTCTGACGTTGCGTTGCGAATGGCTTCCGTATAATACAGGCTCTCCGCGGTGTGGTCCGCCATCAATGCGTCCATATAGCTGAAAGCGGACAAACGCGATTGAGGAGGAGCAACCAGGTTTAATAAGAGCAACAGCAGGCAAAGCGCCGCCGAAGCCGCGGCCGTTGTCCTTGCCAGCCGCCCGAAAACAAACCAGAAGTTGTGACGCGCCTCGATCTTCTGCCACACGCCCGGCATGAAGTTCGGCCCAGGTTCTATGTCCGGACAGGCCGCGCGATATCTCTGGAAAAACTCATCCAGTCGCGTCTCATCGTTCTCCATTTCACGTCTCCCCACGGTCTCGACTCACGTAAGCCCCATCCCCGACGCTTACAGGCTGCCATCCGTCTTCGCTGAATTGTAGGCTTTCAGAATCCGCTGCCGCGCCCGGAACAGCCTCACCTTCAACGCATTCTCATTCACGTTATAAACCTTTTCCAATTCTTTCAGCGACAGGCCCTCCACTTCCTTCAGCGTCAGCAGCAGCCTGTCTTCCTCGGATACATGACGAAACAACGCATCCATAAACTCTCGTACCCGGCCCTTTTCGCGGTCTTCGGCATCCTGCCGTCCCCCGGCCAGCGAATCCGCCCGGCTGACCTGCTGCTCGCTTACATCCGACATGCGTGACTCGTTCCGCCGCTTGCTCCGCCTCAGGTAATCGTAGGCGGCGTTTACCGTCAAGCGGTACAGCCATGGCTCAAACACTTCCGGTGCTCGCAACTGGTCCAGCGAATAATACAGCCGGACGAAAACCTCCTGCCCGACATCCTCCACGTCCTCGGGATGTCCAATCAGCCTCGAAATCGTCCCCAAGATCCGCTTCCGGTACGCCAGAACCATCTGATTAAAGGCAGCCGCATCCCCCGAACGCGCTTTTTCAATCAGTTCTGGTTCTACCAGCATCCCGGCTTCCAATCGCCGGCAGCTCGCTCAAACTTTCTAGGCGCTCCAGCAAACTGTTAGGTTACAAGGCCTTGCCCGAAAATGCCAACAGCCGCAGCCGTTCGGCGGATGCTCGAGCGTGAGCGCAAACATGCGATAGGCGTGGGCCAACCCAACTTGCGCAACCGCATCGGAGGGATCTCCGGCGATGGCTTGTCGAAAACAGGACAACGCAAGCTCTATTCACGCCGCGTCATCCTGAAGATATGAAAGCGGCCTTTCAAATAGAGTTCCTGAGCTTGCAGATCGGCGGTGTGATGGCGCAATAGTTCCGGGATTTCCGAAACGCTACCTTCCAGCACCGTGCCGACCTTCAGCTTTTGTGGACTTCGGCGATATCTACCTGCTTGCATTTGAAGTAAAAGGCAGATGTCCGTGCCACGGC
>JAFAMM010000355.1 GCA_019233375.1 Acidobacteriaceae bacterium | reverse complement strand
TGAAAGCGGGCGTGACAGCGGCGCCGAGGGCCGAAATCAGAATCCCGCCCACAAAGAGACTGCGCTTCATGGATGTTTCATTCTAGCGAAGCGAGGAGAAGTGTTTCTCCTCGCTTGTCCGGAGTCTATTCCGCGCAATCGGTTGTTTCGTGCCGATACCGGCGGTTCTCGAGGCCGGCGCGCCGGTCCGGTCGATAACTCGTAACGCGCCGGCTCATGCGTTGCTTAACCCCGCTTCAGCTACTCTTTCGCGAAGCAGACCTTGCCTTCGTACCGAAGCGCGAGCTGTTTCCTATTGAGATCGACCGCGCCCCAGGCGTATGCCTTGCCGCTTGCGCCTTTGTAACGCCCTGTTCCGTTTTCGTTCATCTCGATCCCATCTAAGTAGCTGGCGGCGTAGAAGCCAGCCACAGGAGTAGGAAAGATGGTCAGGTAGGCATCATTGAAAGACAACGTCTCTCCTGTTTGCGTAACCCAGTGATGATGTACATGCAGGATAATGCTCCCGTTTGCTCCGTCTGACCGGCCCAGCACACTGACGCCCAGCCCACCTGCCAGGTCGCCCGTAGACGTGCCGAGAGTCTCGGTCGGACCAATGAAGTTGGTTGTAATCCCTCCTTGAACGTCGCGGCAATTCGCAGCGTCATCGGCGAATAGGCTCGAAGCTGTGATCAGAAGCAGCAATGAAATGGTACGCATGTTTTCTCCTTCGAAAAGAGAGCGGAGCCGAAGACGCTCGCTCTCAGTTGTCGTCTTGACTTAGAAGGCGGAAAATCATGAGTAAAAGCTGAAAAACTCGGTAGAAAATTTTGTCATAGCATGGAATGATTCCGGGCCATGTCATGGAGGCAGTCGAGCATCACGAGGTTACGGAGCTGCTGTTGAAATGGCGGCGAGGCGAAGAATCAGCATTAGACCAGTTGATGCCCCTGGTCTACAATGAGCTCCGGCGCTTGGCTCATCGCTACATGGTAGGTGAGCGCTGCGCCAACACCTTACAGACCACCGCTCTGGTAAATGAGGCCTACATAAAACTGGTAGACTCTCGCCGAGTGCAATGGCAAGATCGCGCACACTTTCTCGCGGTTGCCGCACAATTGATGAGGCGGATTCTGGTGGACCTAGCGCGGGCGAGAAGATCGCAAAAACGCGGGGCCGAGGTGAACCATGTACCGATTGAAGCCGCGATGAGCCTACAATCGCGGACTAGGGATCTGGTACAACTCGATGGCGCCTTGACGAATCTGGCTGCAAAGCACGCCAGACGAGCCCAGGTCGTCGAAATGCGGTTCTTCGGAGGTCTGAGCGTATCCGAAGTTGCCGAAGCCCTGGGTGTCTCGGAGGATACCGTCTTGCGCGATTGGCGGCTTGCTCGCGTGTGGCTCTTTAGAGCACTGAACAATACCGATTGCGATGCCACCTGAGGATCGCAAACGCAAGCTGCAGGACATTTGCAACGCTGCGCTGCAATCCCATCCAGGAGAGCGCGCCGAGTTCGTGCGCCGGGCTTGCGGGGAAGATGAAAGTCTCCGCAGTGAGGTCGAAACACTGCTCGGCTCGGCGAGCGGGCTGGGCAGCTTCTTGGAAAAACCTGCCATTGCAGTCCTGGCTGACGGCATGGCAACGGATGCCGGGCGACTGCTTATCGGCAGAGCCCTTGGCCCGTACAAGGTGGTCTCTCTGCTGGGTGAGGGCGGCATGGGCGAGGTCTATGCTGCTCGCGACATCAGGCTCGGACGGTTAGTCGCGCTAAAAATCCTGCCAGCCTACTTAGCCGACGATTCTCGATTGAAGCGCACTCTTTTGCAGGAAGCGAAGGCCGCATCGGCTCTGAACCACCACGGTATCGTGGCTCTCTACGATGTGGGCTCCGATGCCGGCATTGATTTCCTGGTGATGGAGTACGTCCCTGGCGCGACGCTCGAGAAGCTGATCCCGCAGGGCGGTCTCGAGTTGAAAAAAGCACTCCGTTACGCGATTGAGATCGCCGATGCAGTCTCTGTTGCTCATGCGGCAGGCATCATCCACCGCGATCTGAAACCGGGCAACATCATGATCACCAACGCCGGAGCCGTCAAGGTGCTCGATTTCGGGCTCGCCAGGCTAGAGCAGCCACTTGCAGCGAATGAGAGCAGTCTTGGAGGAACGCAAACAGGCATTATCGCCGGAACGGCTGCTTATATGTCTCCCGAACAGGCACAGGGCAGGTCCGTCGACGCGCGTTCGGATATTTTTTCGTTCGGCATCGTGCTCTACGAGATGCTAACCGGGCAGGATCCTTTCCGGCGTACCGATCGATCATCGACACTGGCGGCCATCATCGAGGATGAACCGGGGAAGCTGAGGGACAAGCGTCCGGGAGTCTCTCCCGAGCTGGAGAGGATCGTTTTGCGGTGCTTATCAAAAGATCCCGCGCAGCGTTTCCAGCAAATAGCAGAGGTGAAAGCCGCGCTGGAGAAACAGATCCAGCCCGGCCGCAAGCGCCTCGGCATCTGGTTTGGGATTGCAGCGTGTATCGCGCTCATAGCGGCGGGCCTGCTTTTCTACCGTACGAAGCCTCCCCACATGCCGGCCGCTTCGGAATGGCTGCGGCTGACTGATTTCGCCGATTCCGCTGTGCAGCCGGCGCTGTCGCCTGACGGCCGTCTTCTCGCATTCATCCGTGGCCCCGATTCGTTCATCACCCCCGGCGAGATCTATGTCAAACCACTCCCGAGTGGCGAACCGGTCCAGCTGACTAAGGACGGAGCACTCAAAATGAGCCCGGTCTTTTCTCCTGACGGCAAGCAGATCGCCTACACTGTTCCTCCTTTGTGGGACACATGGGTGGTCCCCGCGCGGGGTGGCGAACCCAAACTGATGTGGCCGAACGCATCCGGTCTCACTTGGATTGATCAGGACCACATCCTGTTTTCGGAAATCAAATTGGGCCGCCATATGGTCATCGTCACCGCCGCCCGAGACAGGATCAACGAGCACGAGGTCTATGTGCCACCTGAGGAGAGCGGAATGGCCCACCGATCGTACATTTCACCCGATCACCGATGGGTTCTGCTGGTAGAGCACGACGCTCAAGGAAACCAACTTCCGTGCCGTTTAGCTACGTTGGACGGCAGGTCGCCGGGCCGCGCTGTCGGTCCGGAGCACGCCAGCTGTTTCTCCGCGGCCTGGTCGCCGGACGGACACTGGATGTTTTTCAGTGCTAATGCCGGCGACGGTTCCCATATTTGGCGCCAGCGCTTTCCAGATCAGCAGCCCCAGCAAATCACCACCGGAGTCACGGAAGAGGAAGGAATCGCGATGGCGCCGGATGGCCATTCGTTCGTAACTTCGGTAGGCTCCGAACAGAGCTCGGTCTGGATTCATGACAGAGCCGGCGACCGGCAGATTTCTTCGCAGGACTATGCGTTCCTGCCCAACCCTGATAACCAACACCCCGCCCACTCGGTATTCTCGCCCGATCAGCGCAACGTGTATTATCTCGTGCGCGGTCCATACTCGCCGGCCGAGCTTTTTTCCGGAGCGCTGTGGATGGGCTCGCTAGATACAGGACAGAATCAGGCAGTGTTACCGAATTTCCGAATTCAAACCTATGACATCTCTTCTGACGGCAAGCGAGTGGTCTTTTCAGCACGGGATTCCGCGAATAAGACCCACGTGTGGTTGGCATCACTGGATCGGCGTTTCCCCCCACACGAGATTCAGTCCGCGTCCTCTTTAGACGTTGCCCCGGTTTACGGGCCGAGCGGTGACATATTCCTTCAGTGTGCGGACGCCGGCGCCACCTTTGTATGCCGCGAGAACGAAGACGGCACCGGACGGCGGAAGGCGATTAGCGATCCCATCGTTCAATTCCAAAGCGTCTCGCCGGATGGAGAGTGGGTGACAGCTCAAGCGTCGGCTCCGGGCGAAAAAACACCCCGAGGGGTGTTTGCCTATTCAACCCGCGACCAAACTCGTATCCGGATCTGCCGCGCACTGTGCTTCGCAGGTTGGTCGCCGGACGGGAAAGCTTTTACTGTTTCGTTCATGGAGACCAGCAGCTCCTTCGTTACCTTTGCCATTCCGTTGCCAGCGCATCAGGTTCTTCCCGCTTTGCCAACCGGCGGGATCAGGTCGGAGCATGATATCCGCGCTCTAAAGGGCTTTAAAGTCGCGGATGGCACTGCGTATTTCGCATCGGATCGCGCAGTATACGCGTACACGCGCACCAGCACTCACCGAAATCTATATCGAATTCCGGTGCCCTAACCGTTCCGGGGAGAGTTTCAGTTTTTCAGCTAGCGAACTCGGCCAAGTCCGTAAATGGCACGTTATCTCTGCGACGCCGCCACTAGTGAGTGGCGACAGCAGACGGAGCAACACCTGTGCCCGGAACGGCGTGGGCCCTCTCCCAGTTCCTGACCTTCTGCCGAGCCGCGTCGAAGAGGCGTACATAGTTTTCCCGGCGGACTTTCGCGCTCGCGTCCGCATCGAGCAAGTTCCACAAGGGCTGATACATATAGAACACTCTCGAATAA
>JAFAMM010000325.1 GCA_019233375.1 Acidobacteriaceae bacterium | reverse complement strand
TTTTCCCGAAGGGCTGCTTGTTCAGGGTGTTCGTGGTCTGTGCAGGGATCATCGCTGCCGAAGAAAGTAGTAAAGCAACAAGCGAGACGTTTAGCTGAGACATTTCATTAGTGTATTGTGACGCGCCGGTGGAACACCTCAGCCTTTATGTCCGGGTGCTCCCGCGTTCCCGTGATGAAGATAGGCACTTCGAAGCCCGCGCCATCTTTTTCAAATAACGGATCGAGCGGCATGAGCAGCACATGCTTGATGCCTGATTGCGTGCCGGCAAGTGTCGAATGCATTCGAAAAATACCCTTCATATTCGTCTCGCCTGAAGGCAAATTGTAGGTTCCCGCCAGGCGGATGTGCGCTCCCGGCACGCTGAACCCCAGGCGCGAAAAGACAACCGTCCCTCGCTCTAGTTTGAAGGTGCCCGATAGCTCCGAGGCGACGCCGCGCTGGCCTTGGCGTTCTTCTTTCTGCTCTTTCCGCGAGATCCCGCGCGCGCGGTCGCTGAGGGCCGTCAGGCGTTCCTCCACCTTCGCGCTGCTGAATCTTGCGGACATCAGCCGGAAACGCCCGTCCAGCATGAGCTTGTCTATTACGTCTTCCTTACCCGGAGGAACTACGATCTTGCTCTGAAAATCGACATCGCCGGTCACAAACGGTCTGCCTCCCACGACTAACGCAAGAATATCCTCCATCCGCGCTTGCGTCGTCTGTGCATCAAGCGAGATGGTCTTGCCCGGGCGGCCCTGGTGGTGCTCGATTCCGCCCCGGCAGACAAACTCCGATTTGCGGAAGGAGGCTCGCACAGGGTCGAGAAGCGTATCGCCGTCAGTGCCGTTGACAACTGAGTGGAAGGTTGTTTGAAGATGAACAGAATCGCCGCCGCGCTTCAAGGTGAAATCCGGAGTATCGGTTGAGCCGTCAACTTCGACGGCCTGTAGCACTCCCTTGTAACGGCCGGTGGAGGAGAGCGTGCCTGCGATACCTTTGAATACGCCGAGATCGGCATTCCGGAACGAATATTCGCCTGCCAGCGCGGTGGCGCGAGGGTCGTCCCGCTGCCATGGACCAAACGTGCCGGTCGTGTCTATGAGGCCCGGCGGTTTCGGGTTTGTGAGTTTGGCAGAAAACCTCATCGGATCGGCCCTGCCGGCCGAGTGCAGCGTCAGCGCGCTGAAATCAAAGCGCAGCGGCTCCTTGCCGGCGGTTTTCGGCGCGATCTCCAGGCGGGCGCCGTTCGCTTCGATCGTCTCGATCAGAAATCGGAAGCGAGTTCTGTCCTGGCCTGGTTCGCTGCTCCCTACTTGATGGTTCAGCTCTGTCTTCTGCTCGCCTGCAGCACGGCCGCGGGGCGGAACGTAAATAGTCAAGCCTTCCAGACGCAGCAGACTTACGCGATTACTTCTTTCGACAAGTGTGCTAAAGCTCGTTCGCGCATAGAAACGTTTGATAAAGATGATCGGCTCGTGGTCGGGCCACTGCCGGTGCCGGATCGACAATCCTTCGCCCGTGACGTTCGGCTCCGGATAAACGGACACCGCGATAGAGTCCAATGTGACGTCCGCATCAAAGCGATCGGACAACGCTGCGACGACGCGCTCCTTGATTCGCGGATTGATTGTTTTTAGGTACCTCTCGATGTAAATCCCGGCCCCAACCAGCAGCAGGCATACAACGATGGCGGCGTACCCAAATGCCCGGCGCATTCGCTTGTCAGTCTGGCAGAACAAATTCCTGGTAGTTTGGTCGCATGCGGCGAATGCTTCTATTGTTCCTTTTCTCGTTCCTTTCTGTCTATGCGCAAGACATTTCAAAGGTGCATTTTGTCAGAGCCTCCGGTGAGGCAACGATAGATGCGAAGCCTGATCGCGCGCAACTCTCAATCGGCGTCATGACACAGGCCGCAACGGCGCAGGCTGCCGCCGCTCAGAACGCGACCGGAACCACACAGGTTATCGACTCACTTAAGCGCGCGTTGGGACCCGAAGGGCAGATCAAGACCTCAGGCTACGCGATTTCGCCGCAGTACGCCTACGACGACGGGCACCCGCCCAGGCTGACGGGGTATCAGGCAAGCAATACGGTTCTGGTAACGGACGATAATCTTGCGAACCTGGGTAAGGTGATCGATGCCGCAACTTCAGCGGGCGCGAACAATGTGAACGGTATCTCCTTCTCGCTACGCGATGAAACCGAAGTAAAACAGAAGGCGCTCGTAGAAGCGGCGCAGCGGGCCAAAGCGAACGCCGAAACTATAGCTCGCGCCTTAAATCTCCGCGTTACCGGCATTCTGCAGGCCGAGCCCACGGAAATGCCGGTCATCCGTCCCATGCCGATGGCGATGGCAGTAGAGGGAATTCAACCTAGAGCCCAGCCAACGCCGATCGAATCGGGCAACCTGAATATAACCGCGCATGTCACCGTTGTCCTCCAAGTGGAGCAATAACTTCCTCAAACGGCAGATATCCGAGTACAATTAGTGGCGGACTGGTTCCTTTCGCATGGAAGACCTGGCTCCCAAGGTGGCCGCAGATCCGGAAATCCCGAATAAGCTGTATTTCCGTATCGGCGAGGTAGCCAAGCTCGCCGGCATCAAACCGTACGTGCTACGGTTCTGGGAATCCGAGTTCTCCGGCCTCGGCCCGAAGAAATCGGGTACTGGACACCGCCTGTACCGCCGGAAAGACGTCGAGCTCGTGCTCGAAATCAAGCGGCTGCTGTACGAAAAGCGCTTCACAATTGAGGGCGCGCGCAAGATGCTCGAAACGAAGCCGAAGCGCGAACCGGCAAGGGTTCCCGAGGCCAAAAAGCAGGGCGAACTGTTCTCCGGGGCAGCTGCGCTATGCCAGGAACTCCGGCGTGAATTGAAAGAAATTCTGGGACTCCTTGGCGACAGCGATTAGCGTGGCGGCGCGGATTGATGGCCCAGCATCGCCGGCGGGAAATCCCGTTTAGCCGGGCTCATCCCCGCCCGTAGGGGATTCAGCCGCGAGTTGTTTCGGAAAAAGCTCGACCGCTTTGAGCTGCTCAATCAATCCCATCGCCGCATGCTGGCTGGCCGACTTCTTGGAACTGCCTGTGCCGCGGAAGGCGATGGCGTCGCCGATCCTGACCTCCACTACGAACACTTTCGCGTGCTCGGGTCCGCTCGAGCCGACGGTTGAGTAACGAGGCACCGGCAGGCCCATGAGCCGTGTCCGCTCCTGAAGTACGCTTTTATGGTTGAGCAGGCCAATGGACTCTATCTCCTCCGGTTTGTCGAGTGCCCAAAGCACCTGTTGCCGGATGAATTCGCGTGCGACCTCGATGCCGCCGTCAAGATGCATCGCCGCGATGACGGCTTCGAAGGCGTCCGCGAGCAGCGTCTTCCGCTCACGCCCGCCGTTTCGTTCTTCGCCCTTGCCGAGTTGCAGATAATCGCCGAGCCTGATCGCAAGCGCGCAGCGATGCAAATACGCTGCGCTGACCAGGTGCGCTTTCCACTGTGAGAGCTGGCCTTCGCGAGCGCTGGGATTGCGCAACACCAGCGCCTCGCTCACTACAAAACCAAGGATAGAGTCACCGAGAAACTCGAGCTGCTCGTTATCGGCGTCCTCGGGCATCGGCGAGAGGCGCTCAGAGACCCACGAGCGGTGCGTCAATGCCCTGACGAGTAGCGCTCGATTGCCAAACCGGTACCCGAGCTTCTCCTCGAGCGTTTCGACCGGGGCCTTCATGCAAGCCACTTCGGCGCCGCGGCGGTTCAGCCCCTACTTTGCGCCTTTCATCTTCGTTGCGCTGTCCTTCAACTGCTGGGCCACCTGCTTCACGTTCGCCGGAGCATCATTCATCGCCAGGACCTTGTCTCCCGTCGTGATGGCATCGTCATACTGTTTGTTAGCGATGTAGGCCGTCATCATGTGCGTCATGATGATCGGGTTGGGGAAGCTAGCGAGCGCGGTCTGATACTCCTGAATGGCCTTCGGATAGTTCTTTTGCACGGCGGCCGCCAGCCCGAGGGCATCATGAGCCTGCCCCTCGAGCTGTTTCTTGTAATCGGGCCACTGCGCTGCGTTTATGCCCTGCGGCGGCGTGTCGGCCGTTTTTAGCAGCTCAAGCGCCTTATTGGCGTAATCGTTCACCTTTTTGACGCTCTGGTCCTTGTCCAGATCGTTTTCCCGCGTGTGATTGGCGATGGTTTCGGCTAGTTGGACACGGGCGGTAATGTCATTCGGCTCGTTTTGGATTACGCGTTCGCCCCATGCCACGGTTTGCGGGTAATCGCCCGTTCGCATGGCTGCATCCATCCCCATGTTCAGCAGCTGCGGTTTGAACTCGGTGTCGGCGAAGTTTTCAAGGACAGCGTTGATGTCCTGGATTTCCTGATTCCAGTTGCCCGCCTGCTGATCAGCCTGCACCTTTCTCAGCGCATCAACTTCTTTTTGCGATTTCGGCTTCGGTCCCTGTGCTTGCTGCTGTTGCGAAAAGACGGGAATAGCGGCCAGTAATAGCGCCACCGTCGAAATAGATCTCAATCTCATTGCTGTTTGTCTCCTGTGGAAGAGCTAGTTTGCAAACCTTTTTCCGCTGCCTCCCTTGCCATCGCCGACGCGCCGTCGATGGCAAGAGCCGCTTTGAACTGATCTGTTGCTTTCTCGGGATGCCCGGCCGCGAGCGCCAGCCTTCCAAGATAAACGTGTGCCCAGGCAGTGATGGGCGGGTTGGGATTAAATTCCGCCGTGCGCTCAAAGAGCGCAACTGCGTCGTCTGTTTTATTTTCGTGGACGGCGATACGCGCCAAGCCGTAATACGCGCGTCCCTGCATGCTCTTGTCCGTCGTTTGCTCGAGAACTTGCTTGAATGTCTTGCGGGCGTTCTCGTAATCGCCTTGTTCGTATAGCCCCTCTGCGCTTTCGAGCGCAGCTTCCGCGGGATCGATCTCCATCTTGGCCGGCGCCGCGATGACTTTCGGAGGCATCGATTGGACGAATTGGATATTCTTCAGCCGCTTCTCCTCACGCTTCACGTCAATGTCGTTGATCAGCGTAGGGTAATAAAGTTTGAACGCATCCGGCTGCTTCTCATACCTCGGCAGAAAATCTGCGAAGGCTGCCGTGAGAATGAACCCTTCACGCATGGCTTCATTGACGAATGCGTCGCGATTTTCCGCGCCCGTATGCAACAGCCGGCTATCGATCGCCTTAATCATGCACTTCGTCACCAGCAGTGAAAAATCGTCTTTATAGGCAAGATCAAGCGCGGGCGCATCTAAGGCATACTTCTGAAGCGTCTTCTTCTGTTTGATCGCGTCGCTGTATTTGAAACTAAGCGGGTCGAGGATGTAGGCGAGATAGGCATCGCGGATTTCATCGACCACGGGAGTGCTGGCGGGCGTGATCACAACGAAATAGTCGTCGCGATAGCTCCGCACCTGCACCTGGTCGGGGGCGCCGAGCAGATCGAGGTAGATCTGAAATCGGCGGCCTAGATACCCCGATGGATTCCGGAGATAGCCGTTGGCCTCGAACAGAGAGTCGATTACGGGATCCTGGTACTCGCTGATGACCGCCGCATAGGCCTGTTGCGAGCGGTTCCAAAGATCCTTCAGGTTCGCCTCCTTATAGAAGCGCGCCAGCAGACCGCTGAAGTCGCGTAGCGGTTCGACATCCGGCGGCAACTCGCCTGATGGGAGCTCAAAGCCCGGTGCATCGCCCGCCACCAGAGCAAACGAAATGTACTGACCCAGATCCGCTGCGCTCGACGCCTTCCGGTGCGCGGCGTAGAACTCCTTGAGCTGCGCGAGACAAGCGATGTTGCGCTTCGCGAGTTCGTCGCGGACCTGCTGCCTCAGCTTGAAACTCTGATTCAACGGCGAATCAAGGCCCGCGTTGTATCCGGCTGCGTTGATGGCCGCCAGCGTCGAGAATAACGTTTGACTGACACTGAACTCGTTCTCGCCGGTGCTCCGGGCCTGCTGGGCATGCCCCTCGGGCTTAGGTATTTGGGTGTGAGCGGCTTGGGCGGTGGTGTGAGCGGGTTGGGCGGTAAGGAGGGCGGCGAGGGAGAGCGTAATGGCGGCGAAGCGATGGATCAAGACAATCCTGGCGGAACGATAGATATCTGCCCCTCAGTTTAGCTTAGACAGTACTCCCGAACCCCGGCGCGGGTACAATCGGAAGGGAGCCTGCAAGCCAAGGCCCATTTCGGCCAACAGTAACGTCGCCGACTGAATCAAAATTAGGCTTTCTCTCATCCATTGATAGGAGATTGAAATGGCAGGAATGAATACACTGACCTTTACTGACGATTCCTTTGACAAGGATGTCCTTGGCGCCGAAGAGCCGGTTCTGGTGGACTTCTGGGCCGAGTGGTGCGGTCCGTGTCGCATGATGAGTTCGACTGTGGATCAGGTTGCAGCCGACTACGCTGGCAAGATCAAGGTTGGAAAGCTGGATGTCGATTCAAACCAGCAAACCGCCTACCGTTACGGAATCCGCGGCATCCCGACGCTGCTGTTGTTTAAGGGCGGCCAGATCGTAGATCAGAAGGTAGGCGCGATCAGCAAGCCGGAATTCCAGAAGATGCTCGATAAACACGTCGGCTAAGTCCTTCCTTCCACTGGCCCGGGCGTCCGCCGGGTTTACGTCCGCAGCGATCCAGAACAGTTCCCGCCCGTCGCGCTGAAAAACGTTCTCACTTGAACCGGCCACTCAGCCGATATGCGAATTGATTGGAAATTCGCGCGTGACACACAAACAAATTCAGATCTTGATTGCTGACCGCAGCCTGCTGTTCCGCAGCGGGCTACGGTCTTTTATTTCTTCGGAACCAGACATGACGGTAATCGGAGAAGCGGGAACCTTCTCCGAAGCGCTCGCGCATCTCAGCACCCGCTTGGCCGATGTGGTGGTTCTCGATTCGGGTCTCGCACGGGATACCTGCCCATCCGTAATGCGCGAGGTAAGCTGCCCTTTACTGTGGCTGGCCAAAGAGGAGACCGACGAAGAGCTGCACCTCGCGATTCGAAGCGGCGCACGCGGATACATGCTCAAGAACAGCACGCCTGCCGAGCTGATCGCCGGTATCCGGCACGTATCCTCTATGAGCGATGACGAGCCCCGCGGTCTCTCGAAGATCATTCCGGACCTCCAGGCACTGCAGAACTCCACCAAAATGCCGGACCGCGCATCGGATCTCACCGTCCGTGAACAGGAAGTCGTTCGCATGCTGGCTGAGGGGCGAACCGCGCGCGAAGCCGCGGCCGAGTTGGGGTTGAGCGTGAAAACCATTGAGGCACACAAACTAAACCTCATGCGCAAACTCGCCGTGCATAACCGGGCACATCTGGTAGCCTACGCGATTCGTACAGGACTGGTGGGGAGCGAATTGACCCGTTAGCCGCAGCTTTCCTCTCCCCCGTTCTTGCTACGCTGCCAGAGAGAGAACAGGCCGGCGGCTATGTGGAAATTTCTCCTTGGAGTGCTCATCGGGATTCTTGTTACGATCGTGGGCGTCTTCGTCATCGTTTTTGCGCTGGGAAGATACTTTGCAAACAAGCCCCCGGCGATCGCGAGCAACTCGGTCCTGGTTCTCGGCTTGAATGGAGACATCCCGGAGGCCGCCCCCGTTGAAGTGGCCATCCCTTTCGTGCAGGAGCAGAGTGTCCCGACAATGCGAGACATTTGGACATCTCTGCAACAGGCAGCGAACGACTCGCGCGTGAAGGCAGTCGTTTTGCAGCCGCAGGGCTTAATCACCGGTTGGGGCAAGTTGCAGGAGTTGCACCAGGAGCTGCTGCAGTTCAAGAAGTCGGGCAAACCTGTTTATGCCTACCTGAGGAGTCCCGGATCGCACGAATACTACCTGGCGACCGCCGCTGACAAAATCTTTCTGGCCCCCGACGACGAAATCGACGTAAAGGGATTCCTGCTTCAGGCCCTCTATTTCAAAGGGACATTGGACAAACTCGGCATCCAGATGGACGTCGATCACATCGGCCGGTTCAAGGATGCTGGCGACATCTACACGCGCACAAATATGTCGCCCGAGAGCCGCGAGGTCTACAACGAGGTTCTGGATCAAATTTACGGGGATTTTTGCTCGGCAGTCGCGAAGGGCCGTAACAAAACGGCAGAGGACGTGAAGGCCCTGATCGACTCCGGGCCGTTCCTCGCGGGCCAGGCGAAAGCGGCCGGGCTGGTGGACCAACTCGGGTACGAAGACGATGTTTACTCCGAGTTGAAGAAAAAGCTGAACAACACCGATCTGAAAAAGACGGGTATCAGGACGTACTTCCGCGGGGCTCCGGCTCGGGGTGACCGTATTGCGCTTCTGGTGGGCGAGGGGGAGATTGTTCGGGGCGATCCTACCAATACATTCGGCAACGCGTCGACTGAGATTGCCGCCAGCAGCTTCATCAAGGTTGTCCGCCAAATCCGGAACGATTCCGGCGTCAAGGGTGTGATTCTTCGGGTCGATTCGCCAGGCGGGGATGCGGTGGCTTCTGACGAGATTCTGCATGAACTGAAGCTGCTGAGCAACGCCAAACCGCTGGTGATCTCGATGTCGGACTACGCCGCGTCTGGTGGCTATTTCATTTCGATGACGGGAAACCAGATCGTTGCGTATCCGGACACGGTAACGGGCTCCATCGGGGTGCTCTATACGCGACCGAACGTGAAAGGTTTACTGGATAAACTCGGCGTGTCGTCGGACATGGTGTCGCGCGGCAAACTGGCGGACATGGACGCTATTGATCAGCCACTGTCGGATGCCGCCCGTCAGAAGCTGCATGATTCCATTCAGGCAACGTATACCGCGTTCGTCGATCGCGTTGCCGCTGCGCGGAAGAAGAGCTACGACCAGATTAATGCCATCGGCCAGGGACGCGTCTGGATGGGAGCACAAGCCGGCCAGAACGGGTTGGTCGATGAGCTGGGCGGCTTCGACCAGGCGGTCGCACTCATTCGTAAACGGGCGCATCTCCCGCCGGACGGTGCAACCAACCTGGTACTGTACCCGCCACGCCGTAGTGTGCTCGAAATGCTCGCCAATTCCTCGCCGGACGCGCTAGCGGATTCGATGGGCGAAACGATTCTTCATCGCAGGTTGCCGTTCCTGCCCGATGCGGCTCTGCTCCGGGGCGGGGTACTACGGATCCTCCCATACCACTTCAACGTCCAATAGTGCACTGGCCGCCTCAGCAAAATGCCGCGCTCGAGGTGACTCCGCTCTCTGCGAGCGCCTTCTGCAGGCGGCACAGGGCAGCCTTATGCAGCTGCGACACACGGCTTTCGTTCACGCCCAGTTTCTCGCCGATCTCCCGCATCGTGTGATCACCCTGATAGTACAGTTCCACCACCTGCCGGTGCCGGCCGGGGAGTGACAGCATTGCGAGCTTGAGCTTCTGCTGCAATTCGCGTTTGCCGAGGATGTGATCCGGGCAGTCCGCCGCTGCCGCGGGTACGTCCGGAACGGTTGAGCCCGATGCATCATCTTTTTCTACCCGCGCTTCGCGCGTAGCAAGGACACGAAATTCGACCCTCCAAGCCATCAGTTGAGTAAGCTCGATTCCGAGCGCTGCCGCAATCTCGGACTCAACAGGTGAGCGGCCCAAAATGGTCGTGAGGGTACGACCGGCTGTCTCGACCTGCTTGAATCGCCGCCGCAACTCGCGCGGCGCGCAGTCCTGTTGCCGAAGACCATCGAGAATGGCGCCGCGAATCCGGTACTGCGCATAGGTGCGAAACGCGACCTGCTTCTCTTCGCTGTATTTGGTGGCGGCGTCTAACAGCCCCATGACCCCTGCGTGGATCAGATCGTCAAGCTCAATATGAACCGGAAGTGACTTCTGCATACTAAGCGCGATGGCCCGTACCAACGGCAAGTGATCGGTAACGAGTTCGTCGCGGCGGACTTTTTCGTCTACGATCGGTTTCGCGGGAGCCAGTTTGCAGGCGGCGGCAGTCACTTTGTCTTTTCCTCCAGCCGAAGAGCTTTTCTTCGGTTCTCGCTGGAGGAAAAAGCACCCGCTGCGCCAGGGTGAGTCGGTGTGCCGCGGCTTTGGCGCACGGCCTACAAGTTACGCAGAATGAGATCGTTCCGGGCTCGTGCGATCGTTCGGTCGAAGGCCGGCCGCGCGCTTCATTCAAGCCCGCGCAGCATTCTGAAACGCCACTCGTCTTGAAACGACCCGTCGTGTTTCGCTTCGGAACCGGGCGGCCGTACGGGGCAAAGGAAACGGTTTCAGCCCGTCTTCTGGCTTCTCCGGAATGACGTCCCAGCAGTAGCCGGTTTGCGGATACTACGGAGTCGCTCTTGTTCGTCGCGGATGCCGTGCCGGCGATTATCCTGAGCCTGCCAGTTCTGGTCGCGCGCCAGCAATCGGCCGAATTCCAGCTCCGCTGGTTCAAACAAGTGCGTCGCGGTCAGACCCAGTTTTGCCATGATCTTGTCGGCTAGGTCCATCTGCAGCGTTCTGGCCCCTTTCAGGACGTTGTGCATCTGCGGCTGAGAGATGCCGACGATGCGGGCGAGCCCCCGCTCAGTGAACTCACCGTTCTGAATCCTGTTCTTTACGACTGCAAGGAGCCGGGCTTGCAGAGTCCCGAACGTGATCGTTTCCACCCGAAGTGATTCCAAGTTGAAATAGAGCCCCTGAATTTACGGCAGAAAGAGAAAAATTACCTGGTTTATGCCTACATTCACTCGCGGGCTATAAACCCAATCTCCATTACAATTTGTGTGCTTAAACCCGGATAAATCTCAGTGCCATAGCGGATTATTTGCGTGTAATTTTTTCGGCCCAAACGGCAATACCGTATCTTTACGTATATCCACAGTGCAGCAACCACCAGGCTGTCCTGTTCAGAGGCAAAAACATACAAAATGCAGTGGACTCGTTCAGAAACTCTTGCCCTAGCTCAGCAATCATGCACTTACTGTTATGGTCTTGGCCTGCGGCCGGGACGCGCAGGGCTGTCAACCCCCTGTAATTGTGTCTTTCGGGCTATTTTCAGGGCTTGTTACGCTCGTTTCCGGCAGTGCGCTTCCAAAGAGAAGTACATCAGCCGGGTATCGCTGGAATCGAACCCCGGACGCCAGAGAAAATATGTTTGGGGCTTGAAAGACGAGGAATTTATCGCCGATTTCTGCCTCGTTGCGAAACGCACTCTCTCGGAAATCGAACATAAAGTATTTAAGTTTCACTTTCTACTTGGTGCAGACTGGAAGCTCTGTTCGCGGCGCTTGAACATTGACCGGGGCACTTTCTTCCATGTCGTGTACCGAATAGAGGAGAAGCTGGGGCGGACCTTCCGCGAACTTCAGCCCTACGCCTTGTTCCCGGTAGATGAGTACTTCAATGGAACTCCCCGAAACACGGAGCCGGAAGAGAGCGAGTTCAAGGTTGAAACGGAACCGGCTGCGAAGCCTCGGAAGATCTGGAAATACCCGGTGAAAAAGGCCGCCTAGCAGAGACCTGCTTCGGATAACAAACAAAACGGCGGATCGGGAGACACTCTCGATCCGCCGTCTGCTTTACCGAAGATCCTACCGGTGTTCTTGCGCTGCCTCATCGTTCGAGCGCCTGCGCTTGTGGAAAAATTCCGCCAGTTGTTCGGCAGCCTCTGCCGCAAACAATCCCTCCGAAATTTGCACGCGATGGTTCAGCCGCTCGGAATCAGCGAGTCTGAACTTGCTGCGGACCGCGCCGAAACGGATATCCCGAGCAGCGAACACCAGCCGCTCGATCCTGGCAATGACCAGGGCTCCGGCACACATCACGCAGGGTTCAAGGGTAACGTAGAGAGTCGATTCCGGCAGCCGGTAATTTCCCGCCACTCGTGCGGCGGCGCGCAATGCTTCCACCTCGGCGTGCGCGGTCGGGTCAATCGCCGCCAGCGGACGGTTGGACCCTTCTCCCAAAATCTGCCCATTGCGGACCAGAACGGCGCCCACCGGAACCTCGCCGAGGCGCTCGGCAGCCCGGGCAAGCTCTAGTGAGCGGCGCATGAAAACCCGGTCGGCATCTGTCCAGTCCTCGCATTTGCCGTGAACGAAATCCAACAGTAATTCGTATCCTCTTTCGGGCCGTCCGTCGGCAACCTTGCTCACTTCGGCGGGTTAACGGCGGGGCGGCCACTTTTACGTTAACCTACCCAGCAGGGGATGCATGTTCCGTTACCTTCCACTGGCTTTCAAGAACACGCTTCGTAATCCGCGCCGCAGCATACTAACTATTGCAAACATGGCGGTTTCACTATGCCTTCTTAGTGTGATGATCGCCATGTACCATGCACTGTTCTACAACCAACAAACGCCGGGGCAGGCGCTGCGGCTCGTGGTGCGCCATCGTGTGTCCCTTGCGCAGCCGCTTCCTGTCGCATATGAAGCGAAGGTCAGAACCGTCCCCGGAGTTCGTGAGGTTTCGGTTTGGAACTGGTTCGGCGGCACTTACAAAGACAACCGGGATCCAAAGAATTTTTTTGCACGTTTTGGCGTCGAGCCGAAGGCGTTCTTGACGATTCGCACCCAGATGGTGATGCCGGAGGACCAGCGAAAAGCGTTTATCGAAGACCGGACGGGATGCGTTGTATCGAAAGATCTGGCCGACGAATTCCACCTGAAATTGGGCGACCGGATCATCTTATTAGGTGACATCTATCCCGTCAACCTCGAATTGAAGCTGGTTGGCATCTTCGACGATCCCGACGCGATCAAAACGTTGTACTTCAATTACAACTATCTTCGCGATGCCTTGCCGCTCGGACGCCGTAATTTCATCAGTGTTATCGCTGTTTTGGCAGATACGCCGGAGGATGTTCCTCGAATTGCCAAGACGGTAGACACGATGTTCGATAATTCTGCTTATCCCACAAGAAGTGAATCCGAGCAGCAGTTTCTGCTCAGCTTTGTTTCCTTTATCGGAAATATAAAATTGTTCCTCCTGAGTATCTGTGCAGCCGTGACGTTCACGATTCTGCTCGTCTCCGGCAACACAATGGCTATGTCGGTTCGTGAGCGCATTCGGGAGGTTGGAGTCATGAAGACGCTGGGCTACACGAACGGATTGATTCTGCTAATCATTATCGGAGAGGCCCTCGCAATCGCCTTAGCCGGCGGCGTTCTCGGGCTGATCTTGGCCGAAGGTGCAACCGGCGTGGTTGGAAAGGTAGGCCAGAATTTCATCCAAGAACTGCAGGGGCTCACCGTGACGCCCGTGACGATTGTGATTTCCCTTCTTGTCGCGGCGTTCGTAGGCGCAATCAGCTCCATCGTCCCTGCGTGGAACGCGGCCAAAACAGACATCCTCACGTCGCTCAGGTATACGGGATAATCATGGCCATTCCACTCTCTTACAATGTCCGCAATTTGATCGTGCGAAAAACGACGACCATCATGACCGCCACCGGCGTAGCCATGACGGTGGCCGTATTGCTGGCGATCCTTGGATTGGTGGCGGGACTGCGCGGCGCGTTCGCAGCCACCGGCGATCCGACCCATGTCCTGGTGATGCGTAAAGGCGGAAACGCGGAACTCACCAGCGTCCTCACACCGGAACAGTTTCAGGTCGTCAAAAGCTTTCCCGGGATCGCGATCGGCGCTGATAGGCAGCCCGTCGCATCATTGGAGATCGTAAGCGTCATCAACCTCCCTAACGCAGAAAATCCGCTCGGAAATAATCTCACCGTACGCGGACTTTCGACACGCGGAGTGGAAATGCGGCACCTCAAACTGGTTGCAGGGCGCTGGTTCCAGCCCGGCGAACGTGAGGTCACAGTAGGGAAGAACATCGCGAAACGTTATCCGGTCGCACGGCTCGGCACACAACTGAAATTCGGCCGCGGGCTTTGGACCGTGGTTGGAGTGATGGATGGAGGCGACAGCGCGGTGAACAGCGAGATCTTCGCGGACGGAAGCGCGGTTGCCGCCGATTTCAACCGGCCTGACGCCTACAGCTCTGCTTTGTTGCAGGCCACCAGCGCGGGGGCCGCGAAGGCTCTGCAAACCGCTTTGGAGGGCGATCGAAGGCTGAACGTAACCGTCATGACCGAGAAAGCTTACTACGATTCGCAGACCATTTCGGCGCGGCCGATCCAGTTTCTCGGTTTCTTTGTCTGCATCATCATGGCGGTGGGCAGTTGTTTCGCCGCGATGAACACGATGTACGCGGCAGTTGCGCGGCGCTCAAAAGAAATTGGAACGCTGCGGATTCTTGGCTTTAGGAAAGGAAGCATACTACTGAGTTTTCTGCTCGAATCCATGCTTCTTGCACTTGTAGGGGGCGCGCTCGCCTGCCTGATTGTGCTGCCACTGAACTCCGTGACCACGAGTCTGGGCAATTTCATCACCTTCAGCGAGACGAGTTTCAATTTCCGTATTGGTCCGCAGGTTATGCTCGCCGGCCTCATCTTTGCCATGATTTTGGGGGCACTCGGCGGCTTTTTCCCCGCCCGGCAGGCGGCCCGGAAAGAGATCCTGACGGCTCTCCGCGACATCTAATACGAATTCAGTGATGGAAACAGAGCTCAAGAGTCTCCGCATAGATCGTTCCGCCCGGCGACCGCGCGAATCGAGGCCGCTCGGGAAAATCATCGCCGTTGTCATCGCGGTTGTCATCGCGGCAGCGGCAGCGGTGTTCGCGTATCAAAAATTGAATGCCGCCACTCCGGTACAAACCGTGGTCGTTCCACTCCCCGCGACGGCTGCCGCATCCGGCGACCAGACCGTGCTCACGGCCACCGGGTACATTATCGCGGCGCATAAAATCGAGGTCGCATCGAAAGTGAACGGGCGCGTCGCGTGGATCGGCGTCGATAAGGGAGATAAGGTCCAGGCTGGTCAGGTTCTGGTGCGCCTGGAAGACGACGAGTATCGCGCCCAGGTTCTGCAGCAACAAGGAGCATTAGCGAATCTGGAAGCGAAGCTCGCGGAAGATCTGCATGGCTCGCGCCCGGAAGAGGTTCAGAAGGCGCACGCTGACGTGGAGCAGGCCAGGGCAGATCTTTCAGACTCGAAAGCGACGCTGAACCGGACGAAGCAGCTTGTCAGCGAAGGCGTGCTCTCAAAGCAGAGTCTGGACGATGCCCAGGCCAAGTACGATGCAGATGTTGCGAAGGTCGCAAGCCTCCAGAAGACCCTGGACCTGGCAGTTCTGGGCCCGCGCCAGGAAGAGATTGATCAGGTCCGCGGGCAAATCGATCAGGCGCGCGGCCAGCTCGCTTACGCGCAGACACAACTGGACAATACCATCATCAAGGCCCCGGTCACCGGCACAATTCTCGACCGCAACGTGGAGAAGGGCGAGTTCATCACCACCGGCTTTGTGGGCGACAAGGGAGCCAAAGGCTACATCGTAACCATGGCTGATTTGAACGATCTGGAAGTGGAACTCGACATCAGCCAGAACGATTTCCCGAAGCTGGGTCCGAAACAGAAAGGAATCGTCACAACGGATGCCTACCCCGACCGCAAGTATCAGGGCATCATCGCCCAGGTGTCGCCGGAAGCGGACCGGGCCAAGGCCACTGTGCAAGTCAAAGTTCGCGTGCTCAACCCGGACGACTACCTGCGGCCGGACATGAACGCGACCGTCGCGTTCTATAACGATGCGCAGTCGAACCCGCAGAGCTCAGCGAAAAGCGTAATCGTAATTCCTGCCAATGCCGTTCAGAACGGCAGCGTATTCCTTGTTTCGGATGGGCACGCGCGCAAACGCGCTGTCACTCTCGCGGGAACATCGGAAAAGGGAGTGTTGGTTGAGAGTGGCCTGAAGGGCGGTGAAGATTTGATCATCGATCCGCCCGAGGGCTTGAAAGATGGCCAAAAAGTCGAGACGAAATCATAGGGGCTGGTGAATAGCACATGAGCGATGCTGTTGTCGTTACACGCAAGCTGAGTAAAGAGTTCGTGCGCGACAAGTTTCACGTTGTTGCGCTTGATGAAGTAGACATTGAGATCAATCGGGGCGACTTCATCGCGCTTATGGGCCCGTCCGGTTCAGGCAAATCCACCTTGCTGCACCTGATCGCGGCCATGGATCGGCCTACCGATGGTGTGATCGATGTGCTCGGGGCCAATCTGCGCTCCATGAGCGACGCGGAAATCGCTCACTGGCGCAATGAACACATAGGCTTCATCTTCCAATCGTTCAACTTGATTCCGGTTTTGACGGCTCTCGAGAACGTCGAACTTCCGCTAAAGCTGACCAAGCTGAACCGCAAGGAGCGCTTTGAGCACGCTGCGACAGCTTTGAAGCTCGTGGGATTGGGCGACCGCCTCGGCCATTTGCCCAAGCAGTTATCCGGCGGTCAGGAGCAGCGCGTGGCCATTGCGCGCGCCATCGTCACCGATCCTGATCTGATCCTTGCCGACGAGCCAACCGGCAACCTGGATGCGGCATCGGCCGAAGATGTTCTCACCATGCTGACGAGACTGAATCGAGAGTACGGTAAGACGATCATCATGGTTACCCATGACCCGCACGCGGCAAAGTTCGCCAAAACCATTCGGCATCTCGAAAAGGGACAGCTGCTTCCCCCTGGAACGCTACCGGCCGATTGGGCCTCCACCGCCGCACTCCGCGGCTAAAGCGGATTCAGGTAAGTTGGCACGCACGATCGCGCCGCGCCGTCAATGCCGAAAATGGCGTACACCGGTAAACACCATCGCCAGACTTAGAAGGTTCGCGGCCGCAATCACCTCGTCATCGCGCACGGAACCGCCCGGCTGAATGACGGCCGTGATCCCGTGTTTCGCTGCCTGTTCCACGCCGTCAGCGAACGGGAAGAATGCGTCCGATGCCAGCACGGTTCCCGCAAGCGGTAGAACGGCCTTCATCGCCGCAACCTTTACGCTGTCGACCCGGCTCATTTGCCCGGCGCCCACGCTGATCGTTTGCCCCGCGCACGCGAACACAATGGCGTTTGATTTGACGTGCTTCGCGATCTTCCAGCCGAACCGAAGAGCGTTCATCTCCTCATCGGATGGATGGCGTGTCGTAACAACGCGCAGCGCGGCCGCGTCGAGCGTTACTGTATCGGCAGTTTGCGCGAGCAAGCCTCCGGAGATCGATTTAATTACCAGCTCAGGCTTTTCGCCGCGCTGCACTTTCACCAGGCGCAAGTTCTTTTTAGCGGTCAGTACTGTAAGTGCTTCCTTTGAGTAAGACGGGGCAGCGACCGCCTCCACAAACAACTTAGCCACTTCTGCAGCCGTATCGCCGTCCAGTTCCCGATTGAACGCAAGCACGCCGCCGAACGCTGAGAC
>JAFAMM010000294.1 GCA_019233375.1 Acidobacteriaceae bacterium | reverse complement strand
TGGGTTCGCTGATTGAAAAGGCGCTCGCGCCGCCGGGTCGGTCGCCAATGGGCGAGATGGTCGCAAAGGCCGCTACGGAGCTTGAACGCCTGAAGGCAGAAAAGCAGCGACTGCTCAGTCTGACGCTGAAGGGCGTGTTTTCCGACGAGGGGGCAGCCACCGAAGCACGCCGTATCGATGCGGAAATACGCAGTTGGAGTGCCCTGGCGAGCAAGGACCTGCAACAGAAAGCGCTTCGCTCGGCCGCAAACCTGCGCGAGACGGCTCAACTGATTGCTTCGGTTTTTGCCGAATATCAGTTTCTGAATCTCAAGGAACGGAAGCACTTGACCCGTCAATTGGTGAAACGGATCGAAGTGGAAGATAAACATTTCACTGCACTAACGCTGAGTCTCCCTGCTCCCGACGCCAAAATTCGAAGCCGCACGGACATGGATTCATGGCGCCAACCAGCATGAGGCGCGCCGGGAAGGTTAGCGTGCCATTACTGCGGGCGAGCGTGACCGAGCCTTCTTCGAGTGGCTGCCGGAGCTGTTCCAGAACTCCGCGCGGAAATTCCGGGAGTTCGTCGAGAAAGAGAACCCCCTGATGCGCCAGGCTAACTTCGCCGGGACGGGCACTGCCGCTGCCGCCGCCGATGAGCCCGGCGTCTGAAATCGTATGATGCGGGGCGCGAAAAGGCCGGCTGCGAAGAATGCCCACTCCCGGCGGGAGCACGCCTGCGACGCCGTGAATCTGTGTCGCCTCCAGCGCCTCCTGGAATGTGAGCTTGGGCAGGATGCCGGCGAAGCGCTTTGCCAGCATGGTTTTGCCCGACCCCGGAGGTCCGATCATCAGCACATTATGATTTCCGGCCGCGGCGACTTCGAGGGCGCGCTTTGCCATCGTCTGGCCACGAACATCACTGAAATCCGGCACAGCCGGATCGTGTTCATCGAGATCCGGCAGCGTTGCTGCCGCAGGCGCAAAGCCGGCCGGTTCGTTTAGAAACTTGACAACTTCAGCGAGGTGGCTCAACCCGAAGACACGCACTCCGTCGGCGACGGCAGCTTCGGCGGCATTGCTGGCCGGGAGCAACAAATTTCGAATGCCCTTTCTTGCGGCGCATACCGCAATGGAGAGCGCACCGCGGACGGGCCGGAGACTGCCATCGAGCGAGAGTTCGCCGACCAGCAAGTAATCATTCGTCTGCGCGACCGCGCCCATGGCGCCGAGGATCGCAGTGGCCATCGGCAGGTCAAACCCGGCACCCTCTTTCCGTACGTTCGCGGGAGCGAGATTGATCGTGACGGACTTACTCGGATAGCCGAAACCCGAGTTCAGCAGCGCGGATTTGATGCGTTCGCGGCTCTCCTTTACAGCGGCGTCGGGCATGCCGACGGTGACGAAGTCCCGGCTGGTGCCCGCCGGGTACATGTCCACCTCGACGTCAACCAGATGCGCGTCGATACCCTGAATCGCGGCGCTGAACGTTCGAAACAAAGCCACGCAATGCTAGTACCCGCAGCCGCGCCCATCTCTCATTTCGAAGTATCAGCCTAGCGCCGGCCGAATGTGCCACCGCCAACCAGCCCCAGGTCGAGAATCACGGCAATGAAGATAAAGACCAGCTGCGTCGTTCCGAGATGCCCGCCATAGGCGCGGAGGATGTAAGTGTAGACGATCAGAGTCAGGGGGAGAAAGATGAAGCCGAGGATCGGAATAATGAGGCCGTGATATAGGCCATTAAAGAAAGTAGTAAACAGCCACAGCAGAACGATAGCGATGCGCGGAAACGCAACGGCCAGTAACGCGAGCAGGCAGGGCATAGTAAGTCTACAGATCTCCTGACTGTAGACTCTTTCGACGTTATCCCGTTGCTCTAAAGACGCCTATTGCCAATACTGCCACTGCGCGGTAGCGATTACATACGCGCTCAGGAGAGCATTCGTAACGGCATGCATGAGGATGCAACTCGTCACCGATTTAGAGCGCACCATCCAGTAGTTATAGACAATTCCCGTCAACAGGCCAACATCCCAGTAAGACCCGTGTTCAGACGCGAACATGAGAGCCGTTACCCAAAACGCAAATGGCGAGTAAGCACCGAGCGGCACCCGTCTGAAATCGGTGTCGATAAGCCAGCGCATCAACCAAGCGCGCCAGAACAGCTCTTCAATCACGGGCACGATCGCGACCGCCCGGATCGTGCGCCATGTCAGGACCCACGGATCATGCAATGCAGAGGGCTCTATCGACGAGTGCGGGTGCCCGACAATTGAATTCGAGAACAGAACCGTATGCCGGTATCCGGGGTTGAATAGGTCGGGCGCAATCCAAAGTACAAAGACGGCGGCCCCGATTGCGACCGCCGTCACCGGTTGGGCTGCGCGTCCGGATAGTTCACGCGGCCAGCAGACCGCGCAGACCGTACCCAGCAGAAGAACACGGGAAGGCGCTTCCCAGCGGGCATCCATATGCACGTGGGCTGCAATAAAAAGCAGCACCATGAAAACGACGAATGGGGCGACATAGCGAACTGAAGGGTGTTCATTGCCCCAGGTGGCCACCTGTTCGTATATTGCCAATCTGTATTAGCCGATCTGGTTTAAGAAATTGCGGATCTCATCCTGCTGGCGAGGCAGGGTCGCCACCTTAAGTGCTTTTTGTGCCTCTTCACGGGCAGCCTGCTTGTCGCCTTGCCTTGACAGGGCCATCGCTAGATGCAGATGGAACGTGGGATTCTGCGGCACTTCGGACACGACCTGCTTGAAGATGGCGAGGGCCGCCGCATTCAGATTCTTCTGATAGTAAACGTAACCAAGCGTGTCGGAAATATCCGGGCTGTCCGGAGCTTGTTTCTTGGCCCGTTCGGCGTATGTCATGGCCTGGTCGAGATTAGAGCGCGATTCCGCATTGATGAATGCCAGATTGTTCAAAGCCAGTGCATTCTGCGGGTCTATGCCAAGAACTTTGTTATAAAGTTCGGTCGCTTCCTTCTTCTTCCCCATCGCATCGAGGAGCATTGCCTGATTTAGAAACACGGATGCATTTTGGGGACTGAGATTTCCCGCCTGCTGAAAGGACGCAAGCGCTGCATCAAACTCGCCCAGTTCCCGCTGCAAAATTCCAAGCCGCAGCCAGGCTTCCGGGGCTTTGGGGTTATTCTTCAGAACGTCTTTATAGTTGCTCTCCGCCTGGAGGATGAGTTGTTTGGCGTGGTCCGGGTTGGCGCGGCCCCCGGCGGCGGCTGCTGTGGCTTGGAAGTTAGCCAGTTGATATCGATAGCCCGGGTCGCGAGGATTCTTGTTCACGAGATCCTGCATGCCCTCGACGGCCTCGTCGGGCTTGCCTTGCGCCAGCTTTACAGTTTGCAGCCCCACGAAACCGCGCACATCAGGAGGCGTAGAAGTCCAGACTTTGTTGTACTCTTCAGTGGCCTTGTCGAATTGTTTCTCGCGTAGATACAAATCGGCGAGCGTCAGCCGCGAATCATTTGACTGCGGGAACCTCTGAACAAGCGCCTGGAGTTCGGGTAGGGCTTTGTCGGCCTCCCCATTAGCAATCAGGGCGCGGTCCCGAATCAGCCGGGCATCCGGACTACCTGGTTGTGACTCGAGAACCAGGCCGGTTTGCTCGAGCGCCTTGCCATAGTCCCCGCGATCTTCATACACGCGTGCGGCGAGCACTCGCGCTTCGAGCAGACGGGGATTCTCGCGTGCGGCATCCAACGCCTCGCTCAGCGCTTTATCGCGCTCATTAAGGCCAAAGTAAGCCCGTGCCAGGTCAAAGTGCAGACTGGCATTGGTCGGATTGTTCTGAACCATTGACTTCAATTCGTCAACGGCACGCGAGAGTTCAGCAGGTGAGCTAGTTTGTAGCAGGAGTGCGGCGTAAAGCTCGCTCGCCTGGCCATCCTTAGGATTCTTCGTTGCGAGATCCTTCGCAAGCTGGCGAGCTTTGGCGGTGTTACCCATCGCCTGATTTACGGCGACGATTCGCTCCTGATACTGCAGGGTGTTTTTGGAATCCTCATTTACACCCGCCTCGTATTGCTGCAGCGCCGCGTCGTATTTCCGGTTACGCACGTAAAAATCGCCCATCATCTCGCGACCGGCCGGGAACGCTTTCTTATCCTCTAGAACCTTCTTCATCACCGATTCGGCTTCCGGGTACCGATTGGTCGCTACAAGGAAATTGGCGAGATTGGTAATGGCGGCCGGGTTTTCCGGATCGTTCTTCAAACGCTCGCGGAGAATTGTTTCGGCCTTGTCTTTGTCGCCCGTGCGGCTGTACTGTACGAATAAAAAGTCGTATCCAGGCCCCCACGTACGGTCATGCTGCAACATGTCGCGGACGAGCGCGTCTGCTTGCTCCTGGTGTTGAGCGGAGGCAAGCGTCTGAGCATACCAGCCGACCAGATCGCGCGAGTAGGGCTTGATTTGGTTCGCTTTTGCGAAGGAATCTAATGCTTTCTGAGTGTTGTTGTCGGCGAGCGCAAGCATGCCCTGCAAACGGAGACCATCAAAGGAATTGGGTTGCTGCTGGATGACTTTGTTCGTCAGATCCCGCGCGTCGCTCAGAAGCTGTCCCAGCTTCGAGGGATTCGTCGCGTAGGCAGCGATATAGATGTCGGCCAGCTTCGTCGCGGCATCTATGTCATCCGGCTTCAGATCAACCGCCCGGCGAAGATACCGCGCCGCTTCCACCGGATTCCGCATGTCCATCAGGTTCAGACCCTCGCGGTAATAGGCTTCGGCGTTTGTTTTGTCTTTCGCGATTACCTTCTGGTAGAGGATCGACGCCTCCTTGTACTTCTTCTCCTGGTGATACCGGTTCGCATCAGCCAGCAACTGTTGCGGACTCTTGCTGCACGCAGACGAGAAGAGCAGCAGGACAATCGAAACAACGGCGACAACATACTTCATAGAGGGTTGCTTCCCATATTGGATTGTAGGAGATGAGCGGCGGCCCTTCAATCGGGGTTCTGCGGATTTGCTCGGCCGAACATCAAGTTAAATTGTGCGAGAAACCATGCTCCCCTCGCTATATAATCGGCCGTACGTGCAGAAAACTAGAACAATTTCTGTGTTGGTGATCGTTACATTACTTTCATGTTTCGCCTTATCCGGCTTCGGGCAGACATCAAAGAAACCGGCCGGCGGCACGGCAAAGCAGGCCGAACCACCTCTCACGCCCGTTACTCTGCCGTCCGAGCCGGGACTGTACGCAGTCATATACACTTCGATGGGAAATATTGTCTGCCGGCTCTTCGAAACGAAAGCGCCCAAAACGGTCGCGAATTTTGTGGGGTTGGCGAGCGGCACGAAAACATGGACGGACCCCATAACAGGGAAGCCACGGCGCGCGGCGCTTTATTCCGGAACGACCTTCCATCGCGTCATTCCGGGTTTCATGATTCAGGGAGGTGATCCGGCGGGCGACGGCACGGGCGGTCCCGGTTACGAGCTTAAGGACGAGATCGAGCCAAACTTTTCGTTTGATCGCCCCGGAATCCTGGCAATGGCAAATCACGGGCCGGATACGAATGGCAGTCAATTCTTCATCACAGTGGCTCCGGCGACACACCTGGATGGTCATTATTCCGCTTTTGGTGAGGTTGTTTCAGGTCAGGATGTCGCCGATGCCATCTCGAATGTGCCGCGAAATTCTGACGATAAGCCTCTCACGCCGGTGAAAATCATGCGCATTATGATCCGCAAAGTACCTGCTGCAGCAACGGCTTCCGAGCATGCACGGTAAAAGGCGGCAGCATCCCTCCGCAGAAGAATGACCGAAGATTAACAATTAGTAATTATCAATTATTAGAAAATGCAGAGAAATGTGGGGTCAGATCTGCACGGCTTAGTACGATTCCTGACGGCACAAGGAGCATAAGTGACGCCCGAAATGACAAATTGCCTCCGCAGATCCAAGCGATGCGTTGACACCCGCGCTGTCTCGCAGCTCGAGCGCATCAGCCAGGAGAAAGCCACGGCGCAGCCGCTATTCCTGGATATGCGGGCTCCCAGTCTGTTCGCACGTGGTTTCATCCCCGGTAGCATTAATGTCCCGAGCATGGATTGCCTCGCGATTATCGGAAGTCGTTCTGAATGCAGCGGGCAAAGTGTGCATGTGATCGCAAGCAGTGCACTGAAGAGGCAGGGTGAGCGCCGCCTCGTGGAACGCTATAGCGGTATCCAAGTACACGGATGGTTGAAGCCGGAGGTCGTGCGGGAATGGAGCCGCACGCGCGGGGATCTTGCCACGATCGAGGAACTTGAGCCCGACCGCCTCGCCGTGCGAGTGGCTGCCTGGAAGACCGTTGTGCTGGACGTGCGTGAAGAGAGCGCTTTTGCCCAGGCTCACATACCCGAGGCTCTACATATTCCGCTCGATAACATAAGTCACTCGGTTGCCGGACTGCCTGAACGGACATCCATTTCCGTTGTGTGCGAGACGGGAGAAAAAGCGGGCTTCGCCGGCAGTCTTCTCTCGAGACTTGGCTACGGAGAGGTCGCCATTCTGCGCGGCGGGTTTAGAGCGTATGTAGATGCGCGTTTGCCCATCGCGCGGCGCAATGTCGCAAAAAGATAGAATCGCGCCGCATACTATTTCTGGCGTTCCTGACGCAGCTCGTCACAGTTGAGCCAAGAAAATTTTTTTCCTTTGACCTGTACGGCTTAAGCCATGTTTAGCGGCGCGGAGCCGCGCCCGCCCGGATATCTCTCTGGGTGTAGGAAACGACATGACTATAAGCGCATTCAAGCTATTGCCTCTACTGCTCGCCGGCTCTGCGTGCTTCGGACAAACATTTCAGGTGACGGGAACGGCCATTCCTCAAAGCTTAGTGCGAATGAACTACGGGAAGATCCCGAATGGGATTTCGGCTTGGGATCTGAGTATCTGCAATGTTACAAACGCAAAGCAATCAGTCGTAAGCAGCGCAATTTATCAGGCTCTGGCGAGTTCAAACAACGGTCTTCAACCGATCGGGCGGCAGATTATGCTTGCTCCCATCCTCCGGAATCAGAACC
>JAFAMM010000290.1 GCA_019233375.1 Acidobacteriaceae bacterium | reverse complement strand
TGCGGGATCCAATGTTTGCTGCTGAAGGCTGTGGAGCGTTGATGTGATCCATTCCGCGGAGTTGTATAGCGGAATGACCACGGAGACGTCCGGGGCGGGCACTCAGCAGTCCGCCTGGGCGAGCGATTCAACGGGCGACGAGATCTGCAGAGACCAGGAGCAACGATAAAAAAGAAAGCTGTAAGACGCGGCCTTCTGACGTCCCGTGCCATAGACATCTGATGGTTCGATCTCGAGTTCCGGCCCTTCGTACACGCGATCGTACCAGTGATTCGTGGCTTCATCGGAGACGCCGAGATGGAGCGGGTAGGTTCCGGCGAGCAGATTCGGGTTCCGGATTTCAAGATCGATGTAGCCGTTTGAGGATAGTTCCGGGATGTGGTAGCCGAGGTCTGAAGTGAACACCGAGAAGAGAATCAACCCGGATCTCGAGAAGATGGAGATGGAGAAGTGCGGGCGTGTGACGCGCTTATGTACTTCGAAGTAGCAGCGGACTGTGAAGCCTTCGCCGGCGCGGATCAATTTATCAGTTGAGCTGATGAGTTCGTAGCGGTGAATGCGAATTTCACCGGTGCCCGCCCGCCGCGCTGCTCGGAGGTCGCGTACCTGGACGTGTTCTTTGGGCGTGAGATAGAGATCGATGGCTTCGCGGGCGCTGCCGTCGAACGCCAGGCGGCCTTGATCGAGAATCAGCCCGCGCGTACACAGGTTTTCGACTGCGACCATGTTGTGACTGACGAACAGGACGGTACGGCCCTGCTTTGAGACCTCGTCCATTTTGCCAAGGCACTTCTTTTGAAACATCGCATCACCGACGGCAAGCACTTCATCGACGATGAGGATCTCGGGTTCGAGATGAGCGGCGACCGCGAAGGCGAGGCGGAGATACATGCCGCTCGAGTAATGCTTAACGGGCGTATCGACGAACTTCTCCACTTCGGCGAAATCGACAATGGCATCGAACTTACGCGCTATCTCGGCGTTCGTCATGCCGAGGATGGCGCCGCTCATAAAAATGTTTTCGCGCCCGCTCAACTCCGGATGGAAACCGGTTCCGACCTCGAGCAGCGAACCGATGCGCCCACAGATTTCAATGCGGCCCTCGGTCGGCGCGGTAATGCGCGAAAGAAGCTTCAGCAAAGTACTTTTGCCGGCGCCGTTCCGGCCAACGACGCCGACAACTTCACCTTGGGCAATGCTGAAAGAAACGTCTTTCACTGCCCAGAAAAACTGTTCTGAATTATGCGGCGGCGGATCAGCCGCCCTTTTACGACGGGCAAACACGTCGCCGATTTTGTCGCGCAGCGTTTTGTAGCGGGCGCGATGCTGCCCGATGCGGTAACGCTTGCCGAGACTGTCGACGCGAATAGCTGAAGTGCTCATAGCGGTTTAAACCACATCGGCGAAGCTCGCTTCCATGCGACGGAAGTAAAAGAGCCCGGAGAGCAGGACCAGCAGAGCAGTGACGGTGGAGGCGAGGAGCGCAGGTCCGGGTGGATTGCCGCGGCCGAGCACGCTCCAGCGGAACCCTTCAACAACGCCCACCATCGGGTTCAGGCTGTAAATGGTTCGCCACGGCTCGCTCAACATGTTTGCGGAATACGCGATCGGCGTGGCAAAAAGCCAGAACTGGACGAGGAACGGGACCGCATAGCGCACATCGCGATATTCGACATTCAAAGCAGACAGCCAGAGGCCGACGCCGAGCGCGGTCAGGAGCGAAAGCAATAGAAACGCGGGGAACCAGATCAGCCGGAACCCGGGGTAAAACCCGCGAGAGAGCATAAAGACGAACAAGAGCAACAAGCCGATGGCGAAATCGACCAGCCCGGAGAGAACGGTCGAGATTGGGATAGCGAGGCGCGGGAAATACACTTTTGTGATCAGGTTCGCGTTGCCGACCAGGCTGTTGGAAGCGGCTGTCAAACCGGTGGAGAAAAAGGTCCATGGAATGAGCGCAGCCAAGCTGAAGAGCGGGTAGGGAATGCCATCGGATGGCATTTTCCCGAGGCGCCCGAAGAAAAGGCTGAAGATCAGCATGGTGAACAAGGGCTGAATGACGGCCCAGAGGACGCCCACGGCGGTCTGCTTGTAGCGGACCTTGATTTCGCGCATGGCGAGAAAGAAGATGAGTTCGCGATAGGACCACAACTCCGGCAAGCCGAGACGGATCCACCCGGCGGGCGGAGTTATCACGAGAACCGGACGAGACCCGGCTGGGTTTGTGAGAGCAGTAGCCATCATTTCGAGGATAAGCGCGTGAGAAACAGCGGAAACGACGGACCACTGGAGCCGCGTTCAAGGCTCTTGAAGGCGGGAAGGTTCTTATTCAGCATGGCCGAGCCGGAACAATAGTGTCAAGCGAGCCGCTGTGGTGGACCCAGAGTCATCCGGACCATAGAATGGTTACAGGGCATTATGGCCGATACGAACGGGAAGGATAATACCCAGCGCCGTCTTGACCAACTCGAGGACATGGACAGGCTTCTGCTCAGAGCGCAGGTCTTGCAAGCGGACTCAATCGAGAATCTCCAGAAGTGGACAAAGCAGACGGAGAAGTGGATGGCCGACGCGGACGCTCGACAGAGGCATCTGGATGAGCGCATCAATGCCCTGGTGTCGGCCATAGGCGACCTGATCTCACGTATCCCGCCCAGTAACTTACGGTAGCGCGCGCTCTCCTGCCGTTCCGTGCCATGATGGTTTACCGGGAAGATGAGCTCGACACGGCGGCAGTGGCTTTCAACGTGCGTCGCGATGGCGGCATGGAGCGATGTGCTGGCCAACCCGCGTTTCGAAACCCTCGATACGGAGAGCGCGGCAGAGATCGAGGCGATTGCCGCTCAGATCATTCCCTCGACGGGCGGCCCGGGCGCAAAAGAAGCCGGGGTCATCTACTTCATCGATCGGGCACTTTCGACATTTGCGGCAGAGGACCGCGAAGGCTATCGCACCGGCCTCGCCGCCGTTCAGCAGAAACGGAAAGAGTTATTCCCCAATTCGACGACAATCGCATCGCTGACTGATGCACAGCAGATTGAACTGGTTCGCTCGATCGAGAATTCAAGCTTTTTTGCTCTGCTGCGGACGCATACCGTGCTGGGATTTCTGAGCAAGCCCAGTTATGGCGGAAACCGCGGGAAAATCGGCTGGCGGCAGATCGGCTTTGAGGATCGGATGGCGTGGGAGCCACCGTTCGGCTATTACGACGCGGAGGTCTCTCGGGAACAGGCGCGCGAACGGACAAGCGAAGGCAAGAAATGACCGGCGTGACGTTTGCAACCAGCGATGCCGTCGATTTCCTGGTAATCGGCGCCGGAGCAGCGGGCGGCGTGGTCGCAAAAGAACTGGCGACTGCAGGATTCAGCGTCATCGTGCTGGAGCAGGGTCCTTATCTCGGTGAGAAAGATTTCTCGCATGATGAGGTCAAGTACAAATTCACCGCGGGTTTGACAAACGACACGAAAATTCAGCCAATCCTGTACCGGAAGTCCGAACACGAGCAGGCTCGGCCCATGAAAGCGCTTGAATATGGACGGCAGGTGGGCGGCGGCACCGTTCATTTCACTTCCAACTACTGGCGCTTCCATGAGAGCGACTTTCATGAGCGCAGCGTCTTCGGCGAGGTAAGCGGCGCCGATCTGGCGGATTGGCCTATTTCGTACGCCGAACTGGAGCCTTATTACACCAAGGCTGAATACGATTTAGGCATTTCGGGGCTGGCAGGCGCGAATCCGTTTGAGGCGCCCCGTTCGAAACCGTATCCGCTGCCGCCAATGCCGGCGAAGTCGTCGGGCGTGCTGTTCGAGAGGGCCGCGAAGAAGCTCGGACTGCATCCTTTTCCGGCGCCCGTGGCGATCCTTTCGCAGCCGTACCGCGGCCGGGCCGCGTGTGTAAATTGCGGGTTTTGCGAATCGTTCGGCTGTGAGATGCGCGCCAAATCCAGCACGCTGGCGAGCGTGATTCCAATGGCCGAAAGCACCGGCCGGTGTGAAATCCGCCCGAACTGCTATGTGCGCAAGATAGAAACGGATGACGCCGGCCGGGCGACCGGCGCCGTTTACTTCGATCGGAACCGGCGCGAGATTTTCCAGCGCGCGAAGGCTGTTTTCGTTTGCGCGAACGGCGCCGAGACTCCGAAATTATTGCTGTTATCCAAATCGAAACGGTTTCCGCACGGGCTGGCGAATTCGAGCGGCCTCGTCGGGAAGTATCTGATGTGGGACATCGGCGGCGAGGCGCAGGGATTGTTCGAGCACCCTTTGAATGAGTACAAAGGCATTCAAGCCACGCGGCTCATTCATGACTACTATGCGGCAGATCCGAAACGCGGTTTCTATGGAGGAGCCGGTATCGACGCGCGGTTCGACTTCTACCCGGCTGGCTTTGCACTCGACGGCTTACCGCCGGATGCCCCGAAATGGGGCGCGGAGTACAAAAAGCTATTCGAGACCTACTTCACCCGAACCATGATGGTGATGGCGCATACAACCTCACTGGCGGTAGCAAAGAACACGATCACGCTGGATCGCGACGTGAAGGATGCGTGGGGACTGCCCGCCGTAAGAGTGACGTACGACTATCATTCGGACGATCTGGCGACCGTGAAGTGGGCGCTGCAGAAGCAGCTCGAGATTCTGGACGCGGCCGGCGCGCAGAAGAGCTGGGCACAGCCATACGACATGGCCGCCATGATGCCTAGCCGCCACCTGATGGGCACGTGCCGCATGGGTCACGATCCCCGGACATCTGTTGTGAACGCCCATAGCCGCACGCATGATATTCCGAATCTGTTTTTGGTGGATGGCAGTAATTTTGTAACGTCGGCAAGACAGCAGCCGACAGCGACGATTCAGGCCTTGGCTTACAGGGCAGCCGATCATGCCATCGCTTCGGCTAAGCGCGGGGAACTCAGTTAGCTTAGTAAGCGCTCGCCAGCTAAGCTAAATGCGGTGGAAGCTCTTCAAAATGTCACGCATGCTATAGCGCAGGGCGATCGGGCGGCCGTGCGGGCACGTCATGGGATATTCGCAGGCGGCCAGCGCACTCAGCAGCCAGTCGATTTTCTTCGGTTCAAGTTTTGTGTTTATCTTGATCGCTGCGCGGCAGGCAATGGTGGCACAGACATTGCGGCGGATCTCGTCGAGCGATGCTGAACGCAGCTCGCTTTCCGCGATCTCGAGGATCTCGAAAACGATTTTTTCGACATCGGAAGTGCCTACTCCGGCGGGCGCGGCCTTAATGGCGATCGTGCGTTGTCCGAACGGTTCCGTATCGAAACCGAGAGAATTTAACTCGTCTGCGATGCGGGCGTACTCCAACTGCTGCGTGCGCGTGAGCTGCAGAACCAGCGGCATAAGGAGCTGCTGAATTTCTATCGTCCCGGCTGCACGCCGGCGCAAAACCTCCTCAAAGAGGATGCGCTCATGCGCGACGTGCTGGTCAATGATCCAAAGTCCATCGCGCCCGGCGGCTACGATGAAGCTTTCATGCAGCTGGCCCAATGCGCGCAGATCCGGCAATGCGGCAAGGCTGTCCACACGGTCCCAATCCGCCGGCAAATTGGCGAGCGCGCCGTGTGTATCCGGCACACGGCGCAGAGGAGTGGAGCCGTTCACGACGGAAGCAAACGGCACGCTTTCAACGGCCCGGGCCAGCGGCGGCAGATGCACTTCCGGAAGATCCGCAACATGTTCCCGCCCAGCCGGTGTGGCGGGCTCCGGCTCGGCGCTGATCGCGACATCGATGCGTGCAGAAAACTCTGAAAACGGCAGTGCGGCGGCGACCTGTTGTTTGTGGACGGGAGTGGGCGAGGGAACCGGGGAAGGCGCGAGCGGCATGGCGGACACAGGACGGCTTACGGTCAGGACCTCACGAACCGCGTCACGGACGAAATCATGGACCAGCGAGCTGTGGCGAAACCGTACCTCAGTTTTCGAGGGGTGAACATTGACGTCCACCTCGCCGGGATCGCAGTTGAGAAACAACAGCGCGAACGGAAAGCAGCCCGAGGGCATGAGATTGTGATACGCCGCTGAAATGGCGTGCAGCAGAACCCGGTCGCGAATCAGCCGTCCATTGACGAACAGGTACACCGAGTTACGGTTCAGCTTTTGCACATTGGGACTGGACACGAGTCCCTCAAGCGCAAACTGAACAGGTTCATCGGCGGGCGAAGGAAGGGGCAGGTCCAGCACCGCCGGCCCGAGGCTTACGAGATCGTGCATGATCTCCGAGCCAAACACCTGGAAAGTGCGATCGCGCAGGCTTCCGACAGGCGCCACGTTGAGCAGTTCGCGGCTGTCGTGATACAACTCGAAGCGTTTGTTGGCATGACCGAGACTGTAGTGCGTAACGAGAGAGCCGGCGTGCGCCAGTTCGGTCTGGTCAGAGCGCAAAAACTTCTTGCGCGCGGGGACGTTGTAGAACAAATCGCGCACCGCGATGTTGGTTCCCACCGGGCGCGCAATTTCGTCACAGCGCAACAGCTTGCCGCCGGCGATCTCGACGGAAGTGCCGGTCTCCTCCTCGGCGGCGCGTGTTTCGAGCAGCAGCCGGCTAACAGAAGCGATGGATGGGAGTGCTTCGCCACGAAAGCCGAGCGTTGCGATCGCAAGCAGGTCTTTCACATCGCTGAGCTTGCTGGTGGCGTGGCGCTCGAAGGCGAGCAACGCATCGTCGCGAAGCATGCCGCAGCCGTCATCCTGGATGCGAATCAGCCGGCGCCCGGCATTTTCGATGTCGATACGGATTTCGGTTGCGCCCGCATCGAGCGAATTTTCGAGCAGCTCTTTTATGACGGAAGCGGGCCGCTCCACCACCTCTCCGGCGGCGATTTTATTCGCAACATTGTCGGAGAGGATCCGGATGCGGCCCATTTAGATTGACGGCAGGCTGAAGCCCTGCGCGGGCTAAAGCCCATACTCCGATTCTCGAATTCCTAGGCGCTCATGGCTGCCAGGAACTCAGCGTTTGTGCGCGTCTTGCCTAGCTTGTCGAGCAGAAGCTCCATGGATTCCACCGGCGAGAGCGGGTTCAGAACTTTACGCAATACCCAGACGCGGTTCAACTCTTCGCGCGGCATCAGCAGCTCTTCTTTGCGGGTACCGCTCTTGTTGATATCGATCGCCGGGAATACGCGTTTGTCTACCAGCTTCCGGTCGAGATGGATTTCCATGTTACCGGTGCCCTTGAATTCTTCGAAAATCACGTCGTCCATGCGGCTGCCGGTATCGATGAGAGCAGTCGCGACAATCGTCAGCGAGCCGCCTTCTTCAATGTTGCGGGCCGCGCCGAAGAAGCGCTTGGGGCGCTGCAAGGCATTCGAATCGACGCCGCCTGAGAGCACTTTGCCGGATGGGGGAACGACGGTGTTGTAAGCGCGAGCGAGACGAGTGATGGAGTCGAGCAAAATGACCACATCGCGCTTATGTTCGACGAGACGCTTTGCTTTCTCAATCACCATTTCGGCGACCTGCACGTGGCGCGCGGCCGGTTCATCAAAAGTAGAACTGATGACTTCGCCGCGTACGGAGCGCTGCATGTCGGTGACTTCTTCGGGGCGCTCGTCTATCAGGAGAACAATAAGGTTGATCTCGGGATGATTACTCGTGACGGAATTCG
>JAFAMM010000054.1 GCA_019233375.1 Acidobacteriaceae bacterium | reverse complement strand
TGTAGTTGTATCAAAAGGTCCGGTGCTAATAGCTGATCTCGCCGAGCTCAACACTAACAATCTCGCCGAGCTCAACCGAAACAACGGTGGGAAATGCGGTCAAAACGATAGCGGAAGCCTAAATGATGTGCTGCAGGACGCGCAACGGGCTCAGATCCTGCATGCGCTTGAAAGGGCGAGTGGGATCGTGGCAGGTCCAAACGGAGCAGCCGCTCTTTTGAGAATCAAACGATCAACGCTCATCAGCCGCATGCAGAAGCTCGGGATTGCAGCGTCGCGCAATTACTTTACCTTTAATCTGCCTGAACCGAACCGGCAAGCGCATGGATCTGCTGCATTCGCGTAGGCGCGTGAGTCTTCGTCCGCGATAGCAGCGTTCAACGAATGGGCAAGCACGGACAACAACTGAGACACGTATTTTCTGATGAGCTAACAGACTCAAGGAGCATTTGCCGTTGGCGGCATGCCTAGTATCGTTCTTCGACGGGCGAAGCGTTAGAAGCACAGGAATAGAACGCGCGAACGTGTCGATGCAATTCTTGGATTGTGTCTGCGCGGTCGGCCACTCCGACCGAACCTGAAATACCGGGTTGTCGGAAAATGGCGAAGTCCAGGATCGATCCGCCCTGACGGCCTACCGTGTCCGAATCCGCTTCGCCGTAATTATCGCCATGCGCTGATGGGAGCCCGCACGCGCGCATCTCCTGGAATGCGCGTTCGAAGTAGACGCTCACGCGGTTCACCCCGCTAACGCGGATATACCCGATCGGGGTACTCTTCCGTAATGCGGCCGCTTCGCTATTCCATCAATGTCACATTGGACGGGTGCTGCGATCATCGTGTAATTCTCCCGGACGAAGACTTGCATCGTCACGCCGTCGAGAACCTCGAGCAGGCCGATGCTCTCCTCTTTGGCCGGGTGACTTACGAAATGATGGAAACAGCGTTTCGGACGCCGGCGCGGACCGGAGCGAGGCCGGTGTGGATGGAGGCCTTCGCCCGTACGATCGACGCGGCAAAGAAGTACATCATATCGAGCACCCTGGACCGGGTCGACTGGAACGCGGAGCTCGTGCGCGGGGATGTAAGCAAGGCCGTTCAGCAGCTCAAGCGGGAGCCGGGTAGGGGACTGCTCGTGGGGGGCGTGAAACTCCCGCTCGCGTTGGCGGCGCTGGGATTGATCGATGAGTACGAGTTCGTGGTGCATCCCAGGCTAGCAGGCCACGGGCCGGCATTGTTCGCAGGGCTTTCGAGGCCTCTCGACTTGAGGCTCCTGAGCCGGCTCGAGTTCGGCTCGGGGGCGGTGGCGATGCGCTATGAACCGAAAACGTAGCCATCCGGCCTGCAGCGGATCTGCTTATCCGAAAAGGATCATCGAGCAGGAAAAATATTTCACGCTCTACACCCGCTACCAGACCACGCATGAGCACGCCTTCAGCAACTGCCTTTCAGATCTGTTAAAGCTCAGAGCGGAAAGGCGCAAAGCAGAAAAGGATGAGGCCGCGCTTTATCAGCAAGCTCAATACTCGAGAACTGCCTTTGAATCGCAGAAGCGCGGACAAGCGGATCAATACCGCAAGAGGAAGCTCATCAAGCTCGCATGCCGCTCGCAAACGCCCGTGCCGCGCTTCTCGAACTCGACACCGAGCCCCCGCATCGCGCCTGTGCGCCTCGAGCAACTCAAACATCTCGTCAAAATCGCCATGGAAGAGGTCTTGCATAGCCGCCATGCCAAGCGAGACATCAAACAAGCGGCCTGAACCTGCGCCGAAGCCGGTTGTTGTTTGCGTCCCTATGCTGCCGCTCGTCATTAAGCACAACAGGCAGGATCTACACTAAAGAACAAATGCCCAGTAAGAATTCGTTTGGAGCGGCCTCGACGCTGCGCGTAAACAATGAGAGCTATCAAATTTTTCGACTCGACGAGCTGGAAAAATCCGCGCCGGGCGTGAAGCTCTCTCGCGTTCCGTATTCCATCAAAGTACTACTCGAAAATCTGCTCCGCTTCGAAGACGACCGCACCGTTAAGGGCGCGGACATCGAGTATGTTGCCCGTTGGGACACCAAAGCCGCCGCTCAGGAAATTCAGTTCAGGCCGGCCCGAATTCTTCTGCAGGACTTCACCGGCGTGCCCTGTGTCGTCGATCTCGCCGCCATGCGCGATGCGCTCCAGAAACTCGGCGCAGACCCCGCGCTCGCTAACCCGCTCATCCCGGCCGATCTCGTGATTGACCACTCTGTCCAGGTCGATGCTTTCGGTTCTCCGCAGGCCTTCCATGAGAATGCGCTGCTTGAGTTTGCGCGCAACCAGGAGCGTTACTCCTTCCTGCGATGGGGCCAGACCGCGTTCGGCAACTTCCGCGTCGTCCCACCCGATACTGGCATCGTGCACCAGGTCAACCTCGAATACCTCGCCAGCGTCGTCTTTCACGAAACTAAAAGTGGCGTTCTTCAGGCCTATCCCGACACATTGATGGGCACTGACTCCCATACCACCATGATTAATGGCGTCGGCGTAGTCGGCTGGGGTGTGGGCGGCATTGAAGCGGAAGCCTGCATGCTCGGCCAGCCCATCTCCATGCTGCTGCCCCAGGTCATCGGCTTTAAGCTGACGGGCAAATTGCTGGAAGGCGCCACCGCGACCGACCTGGTGCTCACCGTCACCCAGATGCTCCGCAAGAAAGGCGTCGTGGGTAGCTTCGTCGAATTTCACGGCCCCGGTGTCAGCGCCCTCGCGCTCGCGGACCGCGCCACCATCAGCAACATGGCGCCCGAATATGGCGCCACGATCGGTTTCTTCCCCATCGATTCGGTAACGCTTGATTACCTCCGCCTGACGAACCGCAGCCGCGACCAGATCGCGCTGGTTGAAGCCTATGCCAAAGAACAAGGCCTGTTCCTCACACCGGACGCGCCTGATCCTGTCTACTCCGATACGCTCTCTCTTGATCTGTCGAAAGTCGTGCCTTCGCTCGCCGGACCCAAGCGCCCGCAAGACCGCATCGACCTGACGGACGTCAAAAGCAACTTCCTGCACAGTTTGCCTGATAGCCCCAGGAGCGCTGTCTTCCGGGCCAACGGCGACCGCGAGCATCTGCAGGACGGCGCCGTTGTCATTGCCGCCATCACCAGTTGCACCAACACGTCCAACCCTTCCGTTATGGTGGGAGCAGGCCTCCTCGCAAAGAAGGCAGTAGAGCGGGGTTTGTCTGTTAAGCCTTGGGTAAAGACCTCGTTAGCGCCGGGATCTAAAGTCGTACTTGACTACTTGACGGACGCTGGCCTGATGCCTTACCTCGAAAAGCTGAATTTCTATTTGGTCGGTTACGGCTGTACCACGTGCATCGGCAACAGCGGCCCCTTGCCGGATAATGTCGCCCTTGCCGTCACGGAAGGCAAGCTCAACGTCGCAGCCGTCCTTAGCGGTAACCGCAACTTCGAAGGCCGCGTTAACCCGCTCGTTCGCTCCAACTATCTCGCCTCGCCGCCTCTCGTCGTTGCCTACGCCCTCGCCGGCAGAATAGATATCGATCTCTTCAAAGAGCCGCTCGGCCAGGATCCGGACGGTAACGACATCTATCTTCGCGACATCTGGCCGTCGTCTGAAGAGGTCGATGCCGTCGTCCAAAGCTCCGCCAAAACCAGTTTTTTTGAGAAGCAATACTCGGAGGTGTTCGCCGGAGATACGAACTGGAACACGCTCAAGGTTCCCACAGGCAGTATCTATCAGTGGACCGACGACTCTACCTACATCAAGCGGCCGCCCTACTTTGAGCAGCTCGCCGATCCGAAGACCTTCGCTCAGGATATTCGCGGACTTCGCGCGCTCGCGGTTCTCGGCGATTCCGTTACCACTGACCACATCTCGCCTGCCGGCTCGATTCCGAAAGACAGCCCGGCCGGCCGTTACCTCATCGGTCTTGGCGTTAAACCGGCCGACTTCAACAGCTACGGCGCGCGCCGCGGCAATCATGAGGTGATGGTGCGCGGCACTTTCGCCAACATCCGCCTGCGCAATCTCATGGTGACCGGTGTCGAAGGTGGCGTAACCCGCCACATGCCGGATGGCGAGCAGATGTTCATCTATGACGCCGCCATGAAATACAAAGCCGAAGGCGTCCCGCTGTTGATCATCGCGGGCAGGGAATACGGCTCAGGCTCCTCGCGCGATTGGGCCGCGAAAGGAACGCTTCTGCTGGGCGTCCGTGCCGTGCTCGCGGAAAGCTTCGAACGCATCCATCGCTCAAACCTCGTGCAGATGGGCGTGCTGCCGTTGCAGTTCCGCGAAGGTGAGTCGCGCGAGAGCCACGGCTTGACGGGCGAGGAAATCTTCGATCTCGAAGGCGTCCCCGAAGCAATCATAGGCGGCGGCACGGTCCAGGTCACGGCTCAGACGCCCGGCGGACGCACCACCGTCTTCGCCGTGAAGGCGCGTATCGACACCCCACAAGAGTCCGAGTACTACCGGAACGGTGGAATCCTGCCTTTCGTGCTGCGGCAGTTACTCGCCGGTAGTAACGTTGCCGTCTAATTAAAAGCGGAGGGTGGGAGTCTCACCCGCAAGGGTGCTCTGTCCCCCTTTACTTCATGAGAAATCGCAGCCCCCTGCTCGTCGCGGCGGGGATCATTCAACGCGACGGTCGTGTGCTCATTGGGCAGCGGCGAAAAGAAGATCGCCATCCGTACAAGTGGGAATTTCCGGGCGGTAAGGTCGAGCATCGTGAAACGCCCCAGGCCGCGCTCAAGCGCGAACTGAAAGAGGAACTGCAGATCGACGCCCGTATCGGCACTGAGCTGGCCCGTTATGAGCACGAATACCCCGGGGGCAGTCACGTTCACCTGCTGTTCTTCGCTGTCCCGGAGTTTGCCGGCGATCCAAGCCCGCGCGTCTTTGAGCAGATCTCATGGGTCGACCTGCGCGCCTTGCCTGAGATGGATTTCCTCGAAGGAGATCTCGACTTTATCCGAAGGCTCGCGCGCGGCGATTTCTCTGCTCAACTCGGTGTTTAGCCCGCCGCTACGTATCCGCGCGGCCTAATCGAGATCGAATGCCCGTTTGGGCGGTATACCCGACTTATCTTCTTTCGCCTGTTTCAGCAGCTCCTCAAACTTCTTCTCGCGCACCTTCTCGCCGCTCAGGTGCGAGGCGAAACTCTTCTCGAAAACATCGGCCCGCCGGTCCGCTTCGCCTTTGAGTTGCTGTACCGCTGCCTGTAAATCCTCAATCGCCGGCTTCTTCTCGGCCTCGCGATGCTGGATCACCACCTGCAGCTCAGGGTCGATCCGCAAAGTCGAACCACAGCACGGGCAGAGAACTTCAAAGAGCGCGCTCGCAGACTTCGCCATACCGGCATCGTATCGCAGGCAGCCGCTAGCTGTTATCCTGCGACTACCTCAAGGCATGCAATGGCTGTTCTCCTGGATCGCACAGTATGGCTATGCGGCCCTGTTTCTGTTGCTGATGCTCGGCATCGTAGGCCTGCCCGTTCCCGACGAAACGCTGCTTTTTTTCTGCGGTTATCTCATCTGGAAGGGACGCCTGCACTTTAGTCTCACGCTGCTTACGGCTTTCGCGGGAAGCTGCAGCGGCATTTCGCTGAGCTATTTCATCGGGCGCCGCTACGGCCGCCGCCTGATTCACCATTACGGAGGGCGTGTGCATGTCACGCCGCAGCGCATTCACCGCGTCTATGCGTGGTTTCATCGCATCGGCGCATGGGCGCTGACCATCGGCTATTTCATCGCCGGCGTCCGCCACTTCACCGCGCTCGTAGCGGGCATGGCTCACATGCGCTACAGCAAGTTCGCCGTTTTCGCTTATCTTGGCGCCGCCGTTTGGGTTACTACGTTTATACTTCTTGGCTTCATCGTCGGCGAACGCTGGGAACATACTTCCGAGGTGGTTCACCGCTACCTGGTCATCGGAGCCGTCATTTTCATAGCCGCTGTTTTCGTGTGGTGGCGTGTACGCCGGACTCCGAAGGGTACACTATAGCCTCTGCACCTCTATTTATCCCGCCAAATCAGCCGCATTTCTAGAATCTGCTATGTTTCGAACAAATGCGATTGATTCGTCTCCTTCGAGCTGCCGGCGCTCTAGTCCTCTTTGCTCTTGTTTGCTTTGCGCAAAACGCAACAAATGCCGGCGGGATAGACCTAAAAGCCATGGATCAAAGCGTCGATCCCTGCCAGAACTTCTATCAATACGCCTGCGGAAATTGGATCAAAAACAATCCGGTGCCGCCGCAATACGCGCGCTGGGGCCGCTTCAACGAGCTGAACGATCGCAATGAACAAATTCTGCACGATATTCTCCAGGACGCCGCCGAGCATCAGAATCGCTCCCCCATAGACGCTAAAATCGGCGGCTTTTATCAGGCATGCATGGACGAGCCCGAAATAGAGAAGGCCGGTAACAGCCCGATCATGCCTGTTATTGACCGCATTCGCGCGATTCCAAGCAAGACGGCTCTTGCGTCCGAAGTCGCGAAACTGCACGATCAGGGCATCGGCGTTTTTTTCAGCTTCCGTTCTCAACCCGACCCGGACAATGCCCGCATGACCATCGCCGATGTCGATCAGGGCGGATTGGGACTGCCGGACCGCAGTTATTACCTCGACGCCAAAGACGAATCCCTGCGGCAGAAGTATGTGCAGCACATCTCACAGGTCTTGCAGCTCGTCGGTGAGCCGCAGTCGAAAGCAAATGAGGATGCCAAAGCGATTCTGGCCATCGAAACGGCGCTCGCGAAAGCATCATTAGACCGCGTCTCTCGCCGCAACCCGAACCTGCTGCATCACCCCATGCCCATCACGGATTTCGAAGCGCTCGTACCCGATTTCAATTTCAAAACATACTTCGTCGACCGCGATTCACCGGCATTCAAGACGCTGAACGTCTCCGTTCCTGATTTCTTCAAGGGCCTCAACACCGCCTTGCAGTCGACCAGCCTCGATGACCTGAAGACGTATCTGATCTGGCATTATGCCTCCGCGTATGCTCCGCAACTGAGCAAGCCTTTCGTCGACGCGAACTTCGATTTCTACGAGAAGACACTCGCCGGCACGCAGGAATTGCAGCCTCGCTGGAAGCGCTGTGTGCAGATGACCGACCGGGGGCTCGGCGACGCCCTCGGCCAGAAGTATGTGGAGCGCGCCTTCGCCGGGCAGTCGAAGGAGAAAACGCAGGAGCTTGTCCGCATCATCGAAAGCGAGATGGAGAAGGACATCCGCTCGCTTACCTGGATGAGCGATGCGACCAAACAGCAGGCACTCGCCAAGCTCAAAGGAGTCACCAATAAAATCGGCTACCCGGAAAAATGGAAAAATTACTCCAGCGTGCAGATAGAAGACAACAACCTTGTCGCCGATGTCCGTAATGCACGTGAATATGAGGTCCGCCGCGATCTCGCTAAGATCGGAAAGCCGGTAGACCGCATGGAATTTCGCATGACTCCGCCGACCGTCAACGCGTATTACAGCCCGGCCGAGAACAACATCAACTTTCCGGCGGGTATCCTGCAACCGCCCTTTTACCAGAGCACCAGCGATATGGCGGTGAATCTCGGAGCCATCGGAGGCGTTATCGGTCACGAACTTACGCACGGCTTTGACGATCAGGGACGCCAGTACGACGCCGACGGGAATCTTCGCGACTGGTGGGTGAAGCAGGACGCCGATGAGTTCAAGAAGCGAACCGATTGCCTGGTAAACGAGTACTCGAATTTCAGCCCCGTCGAAGGCGTGAACGTGAACGGCCGGTTAACTTTGGGCGAGAACGGCGCGGATAACGCCGGCATTCGCCTGGCGTATATGGCGCTGCTCGGCGGCATAGAAAACGGTAGCGTCAACAAAGACAAGCTGGACGGCTTCACCCCGGAGCAGCGATTCTTTCTCGGTTACGCCCAGATCTGGTGCGAAAATGATCGCCCCGAGTCGCTTAAGCAGCAGGTTCGTACGAACCCGCACTCCCCCGGCGAGTTCCGCGTCATCGGCGTGGTCCAGAATCTTCCCGAATTTGGCAAAGCATTCGGGTGCCACGCTGGTCAGCCGATGGCGGCCGCAAACGGCTGCCGCGTCTGGTAACTAGGGCGCCTTGTAAGCGAGTCTCTACACTGGATGATGTGACATACCGGAACCTCGCTTTTTGCGCTCTGTTTTGCGCCATTCTGACCGCCCGTGCGGCCACCAAGAGCGCCGGCGTACCCGAATCGAAGAGCGGGCTCGATCTTCAGGCCATCGATAAGTCCGTTAATCCCTGCGCCAATTTTTATCAGTATGCCTGCGGAAATTGGATGAAAAGCCATCCCATACCCGCAGACGAGAGCACCTGGGGGACATTCGATCTGCTGGTTGAACGCAATCAGAGTATCTTGCGTGACATCCTCGAAGACGCCCAAAAGAACCAGAGCCGCTCTGAGCTCGATCAGAAAATCGGCGGCTATTATCAATCGTGCATGGATGAGGCGGGCATCGCGCAGCGCGGCATGCAACCCCTGCAGCCGGAACTCGACCGTATCGCCGCCATCAATGGCGATAAGGATTTCCTCGATGAGATCGCCCGGCTTCAGCTTCGCGGCATCGACGTCTTCTTTGGATTTTCCTCAACCCCCGATCCGAACGATGCGCGCATGGAAATCGCCGGTTTTGATCAGGGTGGGCTCGGCTTGCCGGAGAAAGATTACTACTTCCGCACTGATCAGAAATCGCAGGAAATTCGCAAGAAGTATGTGGCCTATCTGGCCCGTCTCTTCGAGTTGACGGGTGCCGCACCCGCACAGGGCCAGGCGAAGGCCAACACCGTCATGTCCATTGAAATGGACCTGGCGAAAGCGTCGCTGGATGTCACAGCACGCCGCAATCCGCAATTGTTGGTGCATGAAATGCCCGTTAGCGATCTACAGAAGCTCGCGCCGGGTTTCAACTTTACGGATTTCTTTGCTCAGGTGAAAGCGCCCCCGTTTTCTAAGCTGAACGTCGCGGTGCCGGACTTCATGAAAGCGTTCGGCGTGCTGGCGAAAACGGAAAACATGCAGGGCCTGAAGGATTATCTAGCGGTGCACTACATCAGTGCAAGCGCTCCGCTGTTGCCCAAGGACTTCGATGAGGCGCACTTTGATTTCTATGGCCGCGTCCTCACTGGAGCGCAGCAGCAGAAGCCGCGCTGGAAGCGCTGCGTCCGCGCGACCGATGCCAATCTGGGCGAAGCGCTCGGCCGCGTGTATGTCGAGAAAACGTTCGGCGAGCAGGGCAAAGAGCGGACCCTGGCCATGGTTCACCAGATTGAAGACGAAATGGGAAAGGACATCGAGTCCGCCTCATGGATGACCCCCGAAACCAAGAAGGCGGCCATGATCAAGCTGAAAGCCGTCGCTAACAAGATCGGCTATCCGGATAAGTGGCGTGACTATTCCTCCGTCACGATCGTTGACAACGATTACTTTGGCAATACGTACCGTGCCGCGGAGTTTGAAGCCAAACGGGAACTGGACAAAATCGGCAAGCCGGTAGACCGGTCCGAGTGGGGCATGACGCCGCCCACCGTAAATGCCTACTACAATCCTCTCGAAAACAATATCAATTTTCCGGCAGGCATTCTGCAGCCTCCCTTCTATTCGAACAAGGCCGACGAGGCGGTCAACTATGGCGCAGTCGGAGTCGTGATGGGACACGAGTTGACGCACGGCTTCGATGATCAGGGACGGCAGTTCGATGCGGACGGAAACCTGAAGGACTGGTGGCAAAAGAGCGACGAAGAAAAGTTCAAGCAGCTTGCGGATTGCTTTGTCAGAGAATACGGCGCATTCAGCCCTGTATCGGGCATCGAGTTGAACGGCCGCCTCACGTTGGGTGAAAACACGGCCGACAATGGCGGCATCCGCCTGGCGTACATGGCTCTGCTTCAGGAATTAAAAGACAAAAATGTTCCCGTTACCGATGAAGCCGACGGCTATACCGAGCCTCAGCAGTTCTTCCTTGGTTACGCGCAGCTCTGGTGTGAAAACGTGCGGCCCGAAATGGCCCGTCTGATGGCGCAGACGGATCCGCATTCGCCTGGCGAATTTCGCGTAAACGGCGTGGTGCGCAACATGCCGCAGTTCGATGAAGCTTTCAGTTGCAAAGCCGGCGACGCCATGTACGTGGCTCCCGGTAAAGGCTGCCGCGTCTGGTAAGGGTATGAGTGACGATCTGAAAGACAATCCGCTGCTCGTCGAGCGCTTCCCGATCCCGTTTGACGCGGTAAGAGCCGAACACGTCGAGCCCGCGATTCAGGTCCTGCTCGAACAGATGCGGAACCGTCTGGTGACTCTCGCGAGCGGCTCGACGCCGCGGACGTACCGTGACGTTTTGATCGGGCTCGATCAAATGACCGAACCGCTCGATTATGCGATGGCTATTGTGCGGCACCTCGAGTCAGTGGCGACGACCCCCGAACTACGCGCGGCGTATAACAAGGTGCAAGAGCCCGTCAGTGTGTTCTACACGTCGATCCCGTTAAACGGCGATCTCTGGAACGCCGTGAAGCAGGTCAACGAGAGCGGGGAAGTCAACAACCTGGCTCCGGTCCACCGGCGATTTCTGGAGAAAACAGTCGCCGGCTTCCGGCGCGCTGGCGCAGACCTGGACGAGGCGGGCAAGAAGAAGTTAGAAGAACTGGACGTGGCGCTTGCGAAGGCGACCACGAAATTCGCTGAAAATGTTCTGGATGCAACCAATGCCTTCGAGCTACTGATCACCGATGAAAACAAATTAGCGGGATTACCGGAC
>JAFAMM010000049.1 GCA_019233375.1 Acidobacteriaceae bacterium | reverse complement strand
AACAGCAGGCTTTTCTTCCGCCCGAGGAAGCGTGCGAAGATGCCCGAGAGCAACGCACCGATAATCCCGCCGGTTGCGAGGATGGCCGAGTAACGCTCACCACCCTGGACACCAAGTTGATAGTGGGCGTCGATTGTTGCAAGTGAGTTCGCGATGAATCCCTGGTCAAGGCCGAATAACAGGCCACCCAGAGCAGCCAGAGCGCAGATGATGTAGACGATCCTCTTGTAGCCCCCAGACTTCGCGCCAACGAGCGCAACTGCGCTTGTGGCTCGGTTGGATGCTGAACTTGTCATTTCGGGAGTGGCCATTCGTTTTTCTCCTACCACCACGTTTTTGCCTGAATGCCGTACGTAATCCTGCTAGTCCGGTTCTGGAAGGCGCCTTCCATTGCGAAGCGAACAGCGATTGCTGGCCGATACCGATAGCGGCACCCGTCACAACTGCGACGTTTCCCTCTAAGTACATCATGTACTCCTTGGCTAATTAATCCATCATTCCGGCCGACTATGGAACGGCAGCTCGTCACGGATCGATTCTCGATACACGAATCCTCAGTAGAGGCCTTTCCTCAGATTCCTGAGAAGTGCGTGCGCCAATACGTCGCTATCGAGAGCGTGGCATCGTGGTGACTTGAAAGTTAGCCGATTGGTCTGCTGTGGAACTGCCGCCGATCCAAACGGTGTAGTCGGCGGGCTCGACAACACGCTGCCCGGTGACATCGAAGAATGATAATTCATCAAAGCCGAGCGCGAAATCAACCGATTTGGATTCACTCGAATTGAGAGCGAGCCGCATGAACCCTTTGAGACTGCGCACGGGTTGTTCGACGCTCGCGCCGATGATGCGAACGTAGCACTGCACGATTTCGGTCCCGCGGAGGTGGCCCACATTGGTTACCGTTGCAGTTGCGTGCACAGAGTGTGCATTGTGAACGCTGGTAAGCGCAGCGATGCTGACGGCCGGCTCAGACACTCTCACATCGGAGTAAGTGAAAGTTGTGTAGCTGAGCCCGTGGCCGAAGGGAAAAAGGGCGCTGTTCGGCACGTCCAGATACTTGGAGACGTACTTTGTCTCGACCGGACCTGGATGCTGAGGATCGGGAAACTGCTCTGGGCGCCCGGTGGGGAACTGGCTATAGTAGAGCGGTTCTTGGCCAACGGCGCGAGGAAAGCTCATCGTCAATTTCCCGCTCGGCGCGACATCGCCGAAAAGTGTTTCGACAATGGCAGGACCGGCCTCAACACCGGGGAACCAGACTTCCATGATTGCGGGAACGTGGGCGGCGGCCCAATCGAGTACCAGAGGCCGGCCTGAAAAAACAAGAAGGACGACGGGTTTTCCAGAGGCAACAACGGCCTCCATGAGGCTTTGCTGATTGCCTGGAAGATTGAGGTGTGCGCGCGAGGCTGCCTCACCGCTCATGGCGCTCGATTCACCAAGCGCGAGCACAGCGACGTCAGCGTGGCGGGCGGCGTTCACGGCTTCCGCGAAGCCAGCGTCGGAGTTGCCGGATATATCGGTGCCTTTCGCATAAGAGAAACTTGTACCGTTCCGCTGGGCGCGCTGTTCCAAAGCCGCGCGCAATGTGATGACATCGCCGAAATTGTTTGCTCCCGACCATGCACCCACCATGTCAGCCGAATTGTCTGCAAGCGGGCCGATGAGGGCAACCTTTTCGTTACCCGACAAGGGAAGAAGCGGGCCTTGGCCAGGGTCAGTGTTCTTTAGCAAAACAAAAGATTCTTGCGCGCCGCGCCGCGCAAGCGGGCGGTGGCCGGGTACCGCGTTCGTTACTTCCGCACCCGCAGTGAAGGGGTGCTCGAAAAGCCCTAGCGCGAACTTGACGCGCAACACACGGCGTACCGCCTCATCGATTGTGGCAATAGAAACGCGTCCAGATGTCACAAGCGCAGGAAGCTGGGTATCATACAGGTGCGACATCATGTCGATGTCGACACCTGCATTCAACGCCTTTGCCGCGGCGGTTGCTCCGTCGAGCGCGATGCCATGATGCTCCAGTTCCATGATGGCGGTGTAGTCGCTGACTACGGGACCGTCAAAATCCCACTCGCCGCGTAGAACCGTCTTCAACAGAAATGGATTCGCGCTCGCGGGGACACCGTTCAACGCGTTGAATGCACTCATCACAGTGGCGGCGCCAGCGTCAATCGCGGCTCTATAAGGAGGCATGTAGACCTGGCGCAGGCGAATCTCGCTCATATCCGTCGTGTTGTACTCACGCCCCGCTTCGGCCGCACCGTATGCAGCAAAGTGTTTGACACACGCTGCTACGCTGTCCTGTGCTGAAAGGCTTTTGCCCTGATACCCGCGAATATAGGCGCGCGCGATAGCGGCTCCGAGATATGCGTCTTCGCCGGCGCCCTCGGTGCATCGGCCCCAACGGGCATCACGCGCGACATCAACCATCGGCGAATAGAACCAGTTGACACCCGCAGTCTTGGCTTCGATCGCGGCCATGTGCGCAAGGGACGAAATCAGTTCGGGATCCCAACTCGAGGAGGTGGCCAAAGGAGGGGGGAAGATGGTGCGGAAACCGTGAATGACGTCCGCGCCAAACAGTAGCGGGATGTGCAGCCGGGTATGATCGACGGCGGCATGTTGGAAGTGATTTGTGAGCTGCTGCCCGACTGTGTTCAGCATGGAGCCGAGTTTGCCGGATTCCGCCAACTGGTAGGAGTCGACGCCACCAGGGCCGGGCGGGTTGACATTGAGCGCCGCTGTGGTGGGGCCCGTGACAGGCGCTTGGCTGGCGTTGTATTGGATGAGCTGGCCAATTTTCTCCTCGAGTGTCATTCTTCGTAAAAGATCGCTCACCCGCCGTTCGATGTTTGGGTCCACAAGCTGCGCGTTTGATGGCTTGACCGGCTGCCGATAAGGAGCTTGCTCGTGGGTGCTGGACTGGAGACGCGCCGAGCAGATACCCACTAACATCAGAGCGACCAGAGTAAGACCGTAGCAACGGAAGCGTTTTGTAGAAGGCACGGCGACGTCCTTTGGATTTTGCGTTTTCAGTCTATCGCTACGGTCGGCGATCCCTATTGTGGTTCC
>JAFAMM010000111.1 GCA_019233375.1 Acidobacteriaceae bacterium | reverse complement strand
GTCAATATGGTTTCGGGGACGCAGTGGCCCGGCGGGGATCCGTTTCTGCAGCGGCAAAACGAACCTTCCATGGCGATCTCATCGCGCAATCCGCTGCACATCGCCGGTGGAGCGAATGATTATCGCACTGTCGATCTGCCGGGAGTGGGAGGCGAGGGCGAGCCGACGGGTGATGCCTGGTTAGGATTCTTCACCTCTTATGACGGAGGCCAAACCTGGACCAGCACGCTGATTCCCGGATATCCGCAGGACACCTCGGTCGCGGGCTTTTTGTCCCCGCTGCACGGTTTGCAGGCGGGCGCCGATCCGATGGTGCGCGCGGGCGCGAATGGCATGTTCTTCTACAGCGGGCTGGCTTTCAATCGAGCCACCAACGGGGCGAGCGAAATCTTCCTCGCCGCTTACATCGATGACAACAACGCGGAAGGCGGTAACAGCATTCGCTACCTCTGGACGTCACCTGTTTACTACAGCAACCCGGCGCGCGAGGAAGAATCCAAGAAACCGCCCATGTACTTTGAGGACAAGCCAACGCTAGCCGTCGATGCGCCGCGGCATAACAGCGGGGTTTGCATCGTTCCGGGCCCCACGTTGAAGACGATCATCTCCGGCGGAGAAATTTTTCCTGCCGGAAACATTTATGTGGCCTGGACGCAGTTCACGGGGGGCGAGGAAAGCAGTAATGCGCAGATTTTATTTGCGCGCTCGTTCGACTGCGGCTTAACTTGGAGCGCGCCGCAAACGATCAGCGGACCGGCGTTGACCAACCAGGGCGCGCAGATTGCCATCGATCCGAATACAGGAACCGTATACGTTGTCTGGCGAGTGTTCGCGGCGGGCAATACGCCGGATGAGCTGATGTACGCCGTTTCTACGAACGGCGGCCGTACTTTCAGCAAGCCCGCCGTTATTACCGCGATCAGCCCATTCGATCAGGGAACAACCGGAGTGTCGTTTCGAACGAACGCGTATCCGAGCATTGCGGTGGATAATACCGGGCGGATCTACGTTGCGTGGTCGCAGCGAGGGCCGAACAACACAGACGCACGGATTCAAATAGTGGCTGGCGCGGCGGCGACTTCGGCCGGGGGCGCGACGGTCAACTGGACCGCTCCGGTAGCGGTGGATCCAAACCCCAATAATCGCGGACATCAAATCATGCCGGTGCTGGCGTTTTCCGCGGGCAAACTGACGGTGGCGTGGTACGACCTGCGCGATGACGACCTGCTTTTTGTATACACGCCGATTAGCGGCGCGCAGTACTCCACAGTTTTGCAGAACGATGGAGGCGCGCCGGATTACCCGCAGTTCGGACCGTACATTCAAGATCCCACCGGGCCGAATTATTCACCCGATGCGCGCCGCCAGACGTTAGATGTGCGGGCCGCGCAAACCACTCCTGCCAGCTTTCCCACGTTCTTCTCGTCTGTGCAGGTCTCTTCTTACGCTTTTGGCTCGCTGCCCGGCAGCAGCGCGATCCAACAACTGCAGGTGAATCCACCGAACCTCCCCATGTTTCAGACGGGAACGGTGCCGTTTTTCGGAGATTACGTCGATATCGCCGGCCCGACTTTCATCTCCAATCACAACGGCACCTGGCGTTATAACAACCAGCCCTCGGATCCTGATTTCACTCATATCGTCTGGACCGATAACCGCGACGTGATTGCGCCCGCGGACGGCCACTGGGACGATTACGTTCCGCCGACCTACGGCACATCGACGACGAGCCTCTACGACCCAACGCAACAAAGGCCGCAGTGCAGTACGGGCAACTCCGGCCAAACCGGCGATCGCAATCAAAATATCTATACAGCCGAGGTCAGTCCCGGGCTGACGCTGAGCGCGCCAGGCAATTCGAAACCACTGGGAACCGTTCCCGGCACAAGCCAATTGCTGCAGCGGGCGTTCCCGATCATAGTCGCGAATACGACGGCACAGACGCGCTCCTACCAGTTGACGATTCCCTCGCAACCAACCGGCGGAACGGCATCGTTATTGCAGACCTCCCTACTGACGCAGATCACAGTGCAGGTGCCGCCGCTTTCGACCACATCGCGAACCGTGTTTGCGACCTCTACCAATGCGAACGCGGAAATTGTGGTGAACGCCATCGAGACCACGGCGGGGGTTACGGCCCCGGAAAGCGCTTCGGTCACTCTCAACAGCGATCCATCTAATCCCGCACCGTCAAACGGTACCCTGGCGAGCTCTGAGAATTACACGCCGACCATCTCGAACCCCAACATCGGAAATCCGAATATTGGGAATCCGAACATTGGAAACCCGAACATTGGAAACCCGAATATTGGGAATCCCAACATCGGCAACCCCAACATTGGCAACCCGAACATCGGAAATCAGAATACCAGCAATCTTGATGTCGCCAACCCGAACATCGGAAACCCGAACATCGGAAATGCTGACCTGTCGAATGCGACGATCAGCGACGGAACCTGGACGGTGACGAACACCGGCGATACGTCAAGTGCATACACGGTGAATTTGTTCGGCCAAAATCCGCCGGCGGGTGTGAAGCTGCAGCTGATTCTGTACGGGAACTACAACACGCCAATTGCGCAGGGCTGCACGCTGAGCTTGCAAGCGAATTTCGTTCCGATCGCCAACATCACGAATGTCACGTTTGCGACTCTGTCCTCGATTCTGCAGCCGGCGGCCACGAACCCCACGGCACCGGCTATCACGCTGGCACCCGGTCAATCGGCACTCATCACCGTGCGTGCGTACGATTTCAACACGAAGAACAATCCTCCCCAGGCATTGCTCGATTACAACCCGATCACGCAGACCAGCCCCATTGTCGTCGCACAGGCTGCCAACACCGGAACCACACAACCGCCCATCACGCTGACGATTCTGACGAAGACGCTGCCTCCGGCGACGCTGACGGGAAGTTACGGTTCACAGACGTTGCAGGCGACGGGAGGGTCGGGAAATTACACCTGGTCGTTCGCCGGCACAGCGCCGGCGGGAGTCACGCTGCAGGGCAATGTACTTTCCTGGACATCAGCGCAGAATGCCACGCCAGGAACGCTATCGTTCACAGTGCAAGTTACCGATGCGGCAGGCCACACGGCACAGCAGCCGTTCTCTCTGGTGGTGAATCCGCCGCCGGTGATTTCGCCGGCCAGCCTGCAGCCCGCCACACAGGGCGTGTCTTACTCGCAAGCGCTGTCGGTTACAGGCGGGACTGCGCCGTTCGGGCCATGGACGATCGCCGCGGGGTCGTCGCTTCCAAACTGGCTGAATCTGAATGGCGCGACCGGGGCGCTCAGCGGAACTCCGCCGACGGCCGGGACGTTCTCTTTTACCGTTCAGATCACGGATGCAAACGGCGTGAATGCTTCACAGGCTTATAGCCTGCTTGTAAACCCGAGTGGCGTGGCGATCGGCACGACCTCATTGCCTTCGGGCGCGTACAACGCACCCTACCAGCCGTTTACACTATCGGCCAACAGCGGCACACCGCCGTATACGTGGTCGCTCGGGCCGGGAGGCGTTCTGCCGGTGGGCATGACACTGAATGCCAGCTCCGGAACGATCTCCGGAACACCCGCACAGGCCGGTTTTTGGAATGTTCCGATCACGGTGACTGATTCGGCGGAGACAGCGACTACACAGAGCGTGACGCTGCCGCTGACGATCGGACTGGCGACGGCGTATGCAGGCGCGAGCAGCTGTGATATGCCGTATCCGGCGACGCCCTTGTATTACCCGGGCGCGGTTTCGTGGAGCCTATCAAGCTCCTCGTTACCGACACCGAGCCAGATGGCATTGTTGCAGGGCAATGTGCTGGCAGGTTGCCTGAGCGGAGTCCAGAGCAGCGATAGTGATACGCCGAATTTGATTCCCAGCGGCAACTACCCATTGCAATTTACGGTTGGAACCGGCGGCGGATCAAACACATTGACGTTGACATTGCCGGTGGTCTCGCAGGATCAATTGTCGAATGGCACTTACTTCGCGAATTCTTCCGGCGGTGGTCACCTGCCGCCCGCGGGGTACCAGCAGGGAGTGGTTACGCCGGGGCAGGCGCTCGATTTCCTGCCTGGATCGTGGGGCGCTGCCGATCCGAACTTCAATGGAAGCTTTCTGTTCGGATTCGCCGGCGGGAGCCCGCAGTACTGCCAGGGGGCCAACCCCTCAAGTACGGGCGGCCTGGTGCCACTTACTGTGCCGCAACAGCCAGGACGGTATGACATCGAATTCGACGGCACGACCCAAAGCTGTCAACAATCGCCTGCGTTTCCATCGAATCCGGCTCCTATTGTGATGGAATCGGCGGATGCAATCGGATCGACAGTATCGTTTGCCGGCGTCACTATATCGAACGTAAGTTTGTCCTCGACGAACCAGAGCGCGTACACGGCAGCGGGCAATGTGTTGGAGATTCCCTGGGGTAGCTCGCCGAATCCGGTGACGGTGCAGTTCCCGTATTCGCTCTTCGATACCGCGTGTCCGGATTGTATTGATCAGATCGAGGTGGGCTTGAATACGGACTCGGGACCGCAAGTATGCGCGTACAGCGGCGTTGACGGACCGCAGGGTGTGTCCGG
>JAFAMM010000263.1 GCA_019233375.1 Acidobacteriaceae bacterium | reverse complement strand
CCTCGATGGAGGAGAAAGCATACACGACGTACTCGCCGGGAGGAAGATCGCGGAATTGCGACGTTGCGGCTCTCCCGCCTTGCAACGGCTGCAACAGGCGATTGTTCGGGATCAAGAGAAATACCGCTTCGGAGTTGGGGCCGGAATCCAGGTTCACTGTCAAGCTGGCGCAATCTGTGCGAAGAGTAATGTCAATGGGCGCTGGCGTTCCACCCGCGGAAATGACCAGCTTGTCGCGACTGAGATCTGTTGAGCCGGACGTAATGGTATCGACACAGGCATTCGGCACCGTTCGAGGCACCGAAACCATGTAAGAGCCCGGGGGCGCGGTTTCAATAACGGAGCTGCCGCCCTCCCTTGGATTCGAGTAGTGGGTCGAATTGGGACTGTTCAGAACAATTTGGATGAAATTCGCCCCGGACCCAGGATCCGGACCCGTGATGCGAACGGGAATTTCAGAGACGGGCTGCAGGACGAGATTCACGTTCGAAAGGTCCGCACCGCGAACCTCAATCGATTGCTCCGCGTAATACTGGCGCTTCGCCTGGTCCGTCGCCTTAATTTTCCAGGAGCCGGCCGGAACGGCGTCGAGCCGCCAGCGCGGGCCTTGCGTACCGACGCTTTCAATTGCGGTTCCAGTCAGGTCTTCGAGCGCGATATTCGCATAGCCGGTAGCGGAGGAGACAGTACCGCTGACCCTGAAGCCTGGAACAGCCGCGACCGTGAAATCCGCGTGAACGCGCGCGCCGGGTGCAAGATGAATTGTTTGGGCCCCGCTCTCGTCCGCGGCATTGGGGTAGAACTGCTGCGGGTACACTTCGGTCGGTACGCGGCCCGCATGTCGCATCGGCAGATCAAAAGCCGGAACGCGCATCTGATTCAACTTCAGCCGGTACTCACCCGGATTCAGATTGCTGATTTCGTAATTGCCGTCGTTGTCCGTCTCGCCGCTCTGATTGGGGAACCACTGCCGCCGGCCGTCGACAAGTTGACCCGTGAGGACTTGCAACGTCACGCCTTCGACAGGCTGGGCCGCAGGATCGAGAACACGGCCGGAGATGGATGCCGTAGGAAGCAGTTTTACGGTGACCGGTTCAACACCTGCTGTGACATTCAGTCTTTGTCCCTCCGGCCGAAAGAAGTAGCCGGGCTTCGTCGCGATGACGAAGTATTCACCGGTTTTCACTTTCTCGATTTGAAACCGGCCGGTTCCGTCGGTTAACGCAAAGCGCTGTTCGGGTCCGTTGAGGGTGACCAAAGCGCGGCGAAGCGGTTCTCCGGTGATTGAGTCAATAACGGCACCCGTCAGTGTCACGGTGACGGGCGCTTGCGAGACCTGCGGGGCGGCTCTTTCTGCACAGACCAGGGCGAATGCCACTAGGGCTACAATTCGCATGCCATCAGGCATCGTACTCGAACTTACACGAGTTGTACATAGCCCCGTCGAACGCGCCGGATTGGCCCGGTTCGGATGCCATACTGGCTATATAGGCCGATGCTTCAGGACCGCTCGATAGACTCCCGGGAGTATTCGCTTCCCGAAGTTCATCAGAGTGTTTCGACCTCGCATACCCACTTCTGGAAGCGGATGCTGGCGTTTGCCGGTCCAGCCTACCTGGTAAGCGTCGGCTACATGGACCCGGGTAACTGGGCCACCGACATCCAAGGCGGCGCACAGTTCGGATACCGGCTGTTGTGGGTGCTGGTGGTCTCGAACCTGATGGCGATTCTGCTGCAGACGCTCAGCTCGCGACTGGGAATCGTTACTCGCCGCGATCTGGCGCAGGCCTGCCGGGACGAGTATCCGCGAGCCGTTTCCTACGCGCTTTGGATTCTGTGCGAGCTGGCGATCGTGGCATGTGATCTGGCCGAAGTGCTGGGCGCGGCGATCGGACTGAATCTGCTTTTCAAGCTGCCGCTGCTGGCCGGCGTTTTGATCACGGCGGCGGACACGCTGCTGGTGCTCTGGTTTACTCGCATGGGGATCCGCGTCATCGAGGCATTTGTCTTAGTGCTGATCGCGACGATCGCGGGCTGTTTCGCGTTCGAGATATTCCTCGCTCGGCCGGATGCGGCTGAAGTTGTGACGGGACTCATTCCGCGGTTGAACTCACACAGTATTTACCTGGCCGTCGCGATTTTTGGCGCTACTGTCATGCCGCACAACCTGTATCTGCACTCGGCGCTGGTGCAGACGCGCGAGATCGGCGAGACAACACAGGAGAAGCGGCGGGCGTGCTGGTACAACCTGCTCGATTCGAGTATTGCTTTGAATGCTGCGCTCTTTGTGAACGCCGCGATCCTGGTGATGTCGGCCGCGATCTTCTTCAAGCGCGGCATTGTGGTGACAGAGATCCAGCAGGCGCACCAGTTGCTGTCTCCGTTAATGGGCACGACGCTCGCGAGCCTGCTGTTCGGGGCCGCATTGCTGTGCTCCGGCCAATCGTCGACATTGACGGGGACCATGGCCGGCCAGATCGTAATGGAAGGATTTCTGCGATTCCGCATGCAGCCATGGCTGCGGCGCGCCGTGACGCGTTCGCTCGCGATTATTCCCGCGGCGTTGACGATTTACTTTGCAGGCAGCGAAGGCACCGCGGAGCTGATCGTCTTGAGCCAGGTCATTCTGAACATGCAGTTGCCGTTTGCCGTGATCCCGCTGGTCCATTTCACAAGCGATCGAGAGCGCATGGGTTCGTTCCGCAATGGAGCCTGGCTGAAGACCGGTGCCTGGGGCTGCGCAACGTTCATTCTAATGCTGAATGTCTGGCTGCTTTGGGATCAGTTCCGGCAGTGGCTGGCAAATAGCGGCGGTTATCGTCCGCTGGTGCTGGCAGCGTGTATAGCAGGTTCGCTGATCTTTGGAGTGCTGCTGGCCCTCGTGAGCCTGTGGCCGTGGCTCGTGCGGACGTTCCGCAGAGTGCCGGAACCGGCGGGACCGGTCGCAGTGGCCCTCGGCCATGAACCGGAAGAAGCGCTGGCGGCCCGAAGCTATTCGAAGATTCTGGTACCGCTCGACCATAGCGAGTCCGATGACGAGGCGCTCGGGAACGCGCTGGCACTGGCGCGAATGTATGGTGCGCGCGTGATTCTGCTTCACGTGGAAGAAGGTGTCACAAGCCAGATGTTCGGTGCGGAGTCGTCCACGGCGGAGATCACCGAAGGCCGCGAGTATCTGGCGCGAATGCAGAGCGCGCTCGAGCGCCAGAACGTGCATGTAGACGTGGTGGTCCGGCACGGCAAGAGCCCGGCGAACGAGATCGTGGCGGCCGCCCACGAGCTTCACCCGGATCTGGTCATTATGGCCTCGCACGGGCATCGCGGGATCAAGGACTTAGTCTTTGGAACAACGATCAACGCGGTACGGCACAAAGTGAATGTGCCGATCCTGATCGTTAGTAAGTCTCACCAAGAACAATAATGACCGATCTTACAAAGGGAGGAATCCTGGTGACCGGCGGCGCAGGATTTCTTGGTAGCGCCTTACTGTGGGAACTGAACCGGCGCGGGATTTCCAATATTCTCGTCAGCGATTTTCTTGGAAAGGACGAGAAGTGGAAGAATCTGATACCGCTGAACTTTCGAGATTATGTCGAAGCGGACGACCTGCGGACGATGTTGTGCGAGCAGCCGCGCCGGCTGAGTGAAATTAAGGTGATCTTTCATCTCGGGGCATGCTCGTCCACTACGGAGACCGATGCGTCGTACCTGATCAGGAATAACTTCGAGTACACGAAAGTGCTGGCCCATTTCGCCATGGACGGGGCGCGGCGCTTTGTGTATGCATCCTCAGCCGCCACATATGGAAGCGTAGCGGCGGCGATGCCGGAATCAGTGGCGCTCGACAGCCTGCGGCCGTTAAATATGTACGGCTACTCGAAGCATCTCTTCGATACCTACGCCGAACGTAGTGGCATGCTGCCGGCCATCACGGGCTTGAAGTACTTCAACGTGTTTGGCCCGAACGAGTATCACAAGGGCGATATGCGCAGCGTGGTCAACAAAGTCTTCCACCAGATCCAGGAGACCGGAAAAGCCCGATTATTCAAAAGCTACCGGCCGGAGTTCCCCGACGGGGGGCAGCGACGGGATTTCTATTATGTAAAGGATGCGGTCGCGGCCACGGTGTTTCTGGCGGAGCATGCGGATGGCGGCGGGTTGTTCAATCTGGGCAGCGGTGAGCCGAACACATTTCTGGATCTGGTAAACGCTGTGTTCGAGGCGCTCGGCCGGAAGCCGAATATCGAGTTTATCGATATGCCGGAGTCACTGCGGAGTAAGTATCAGTATTTTACGTGCGCGCATACGAGTAAGTTGCGGGCCGTGGGATACGATCGGCAGCCGGCTCCACTAAGAGAAGCCGTTAGTGATTATGTGCGGTGTTATCTGACACCGGGGAAACATCTAGGCGATTAAGATAGGCAGCGCGGGCCATTGCGTACCGTCATGTGCGAAAGGCGGCCTGCTAAACAACTCACGGCTATAGCTTCACTGGCCTAGTCCGCTGCCAGCCCGCGCAGATTCCAACCGCAGATGCGGCTTGCTTCCAGCTTGTCGCCGCCCGGGCCGCGCCAGTGCGTCTCGAGACTCAGGAAACCGGAATACCCGTCATCTAACAGCGCGCGGATCTGCTCCTTCCAAGGAACGTGACGGGTGCCGAGCGGTCCCCAATCAGGTTGTCCGTTCTCTATGTGGCAGTCTTTGGCGTGCACGTGAACGATGCGGTTTGGCGGCAAACGCGAATAGCCGCGCGGAAACGGCTCTTCTCCGGCAACGAGCGAATTGGCCGGGTCCCAGACAACTCCGAGATGCGTGCTCGCGATCCGCTCGAGTACCGGCTCCAGCTCAGAGCCGGTCGCGATGTTGCAGGCATGCTCATTTTCAAGGCCAATGATCAGGTTTTCCTGCTCCGCAACCGCGGCAAGGTTCGAAAGGGCCTTGACGATGGCGTCCAGGCAAGCCGGCGGCTGGATTGTTCGCCAGTATGAAAAAACCCGGATGATGCGGGCGCCGAAAAACTTTGCGATCTGGAATGCGGTTTCCGTAAGCCGTGGCTGGTCTTCAATGGTATGCTTCGAGGCAAAGACATCATGCTGGAAACGGCCGTCGATTTCCGGGGCATTGGGAAGGACGCATTTTAGCAGCGGAGAGGCGATCGAGACGACCGGCAGTTCTGCGCGGGCGAGGAGATCGCGCACGCGCTTCAGTTCATCTTGCGTGAGATCGAGTATGTTCTTACCGTCCAGCACGCGAAGCTCGGCGCCATTCATACCGATCTCCTTCATCGGCGCTATAGCTTTGGCGAGATCAGGTGCGAACTCGTCTGTGATGGCCGCGATCGGCAGCTTAGGTGTCATTCCTTCAAACTCTATACTGGAGCTATGTTCTTTCGCCGGGAAAGACCGAAGGTACTGACCTTTCGCGAACGCGTGGACCTCTTGCGGCAGGCGGGTTTCGGAACCGAATCACTGCCTGACGGACGGGTAAAGATCACCAAGCACGGCGTCGGCGCGATTGTTGGAGATACCGACATGCGGCAACCGGAGATAGAGCGCGCAGGCGTGCTCGTCGGGTCAGAGATCGCAACCCTGCTGAACCGCGGCTACCAGATGTTCCTGGAGACGCCGCGCGGTATTCGAGTGCCGGCGCGGGCCGATCAACTGAAAGCCTTGCACGAGTTCGAAGCGGACGTCAAAGATGCGCTGGGACTCGTAAATCTGTACAACACTTCGCTCGGAACAACCAGCCGGACGCATATGTATGACCGGGTGTTCCAGCGCGATACGGGCGATCAGCCGAAGGCTTGGGAAGACAAAGACAATCGCTTTGTCCCGCCCGACACAAAGGGCTCGTACCGGACTTAAACGGACCGCCTCGCCTACTGCTGCCCGGTTTTCGCTGACGCCGCCGCCGAGGATTTGCCCGCGCCTTTCACCACGGACAGGACAAGTTTCGAGGCATACTGCTGCGAGTGGTGAATGGAGTTATGAGCCACGACTCCGGTGGTTTCATCGTAGTTGTTTCCGCCCGTGTTCATGTTGCGGTCAAAGCGGGGAAAGTTGCTGCTTGATACCTCGAGACGGATTCGATGGCCCGCCGGGAAATAGTTGCTGGTGTTCATGGGTTGCAGTGTGACCTTGTATACCTTGCCGCGCTCCATCCAGACCGGCCGTTTATCGTATCCATCGCGATAACGCAGGCGCTGGATCGTTTCATCCAGGTTGTAGGCGGTACCGTCAGGCAGAACATCGATCAGTTTTGTCGTCACATCAGTATCTTTGGCGTCGGACGAGACATAGAGGGTCGGCTCGACGGGTCCGCTGACCTCGATGGCCTCTTTCAAGGGCGCGGATGTGTAGACAAGAATGTCATCGCGCGCTTCCATATTGCGCTGGTCGAACGCGCCGCCGGTTACGGCATTGCCGGTGCAGCAAACGTTCCCGCCATAGGAGGGCACGGGATTCATGGGATCGTAGACAAAGCTGTCAGGCTGGTCGGTCGCGGGCGGATTATCGAGCAGCGCGCCGTCCCCGAACCGGCTGTTGGCTTTGCCGCCGCTCGCCAGGAAGAACGTCAGCGGCTGAGCACCCTGGGGCGGCCACGTATCGGATGCTTGCCACTTGTTCAGGCCCATGGTGTAGTAACGAACTCTTGGAGTCTTCTCCAGGATGTGGTTGTCTTCGCCCTTCAGGAAATAGTCGAACCAGCCATAAGTGAGCGCGTCGTAATCGAGGCGCGCATCGCCCATATCGCGCTCGCCGACGATGGTGTGTTCCGTTGCGCGCCTGTACCCGCAGTGCAGTGTAGGAGCGATGACGGCGTACTGCTGGTTGGCGATTTCGGGTCTGGCGGTGCGCCTCACGAAATTATAGGCGGCGAGATTCGGCCCGACAGAGACGTCATACCAGGACATGAACCAGAGGCCCGGAATGTTGATCGGTTTATCATCATGCCATAACCCGCCGCGATACCAGGCCGGATTATTGGGCGTGCGCTCAATCATTGCGCCTTCAGTGGGCACCGGCATCGGATCCGAGAAGATGCCTTTGGGGCCGTCGACCGCCTTGATGATGTCCTTCTCGGGAAGATGCCAGAGAGCTTTGGACCAGTCAACCGGCGGCGAGTGCTCGGCGAGATCGAAGGATTTCGAGATGCGGATGAGGTCTTGCTGAGAGGTGCCGGGCGGAAACATGGGCCGGACCTGGTTCTGCTCGCCGTAGAGCCAGGCGATGAAGAGCATCTGCACGGCTCCTCCGCGATACCAATTGCCCTGTTCGTAATAGGGGCCCACGCGCCCCACGCCGGCGCCGAAGCCTTGCGGGATCATCGTCGTGAACGCAGGGTTCCCCAGCGCGGCGACACCGAGCTGCCACTCGGCGGTAGACGAACAACCAATCGTACCCACCTTGCCGTTACTCCAAGGCTGCGAAGCCATCCAGGTGAGCGCGTCGGAACCGTCCGAGAGCGGCGCGCCGAGAATGTCGTAGTTGCCTTCCGAAAAGAAATGCCCCCGTTCGTTCATCTCGACGTAGGCGTACCCGCGTTTGACGGCTTCGAGCTCAGCGGTCATATCGCGCGGAACACCGTTTTCGACGTCCCAGTAATTGAAGTTGTACGGGGTGCGGACGAAGATGATGGGATATTTTTTCGTCGTATCTTTGGGACGGTAGATGTCGGTAGCCATGCGCTTGCCGTCGCTCATGGGAACCATCACCTTGCGGTCGATGACGGCAATCGACTCGAGTTCGTGTTCGGTGGCGACCCGCTTCGCGGCGACATCGGGCGGCAGGGAGGATGTTCTCTGCTGAGCTTCTGCGGTGGAACTCACAAGAGCGATCACCGTCAGGCTTATGGGGAGCGCCAGGCGCAAGGAAAGGTTCATTTTCCCTCGTTCCGCTTGCTTCACGCGCGGCTTCGTCACTGTAGCACAGGAATCTATGCAGGCGTTAAAGCTCGCCGCGGGGCAGCCGATGAGAACAAAGACGATGGACTGCCCACGCTGCAACAGCAAAGATATACGACGCTCCCGGCGCGCCGGGCTTCGGGACAACTTGCGACGGCTGGCCGGGTTTTGGCCGTACCGGTGTGCTGCTTGCCTGCACCGTTTCCATAGAAGAGTCCGGCGACCCTCGTCGACTGAGAATACCGGGCCTCGCAAGAACGTCGTCGCTTCGAGCGACGGCGGGGCAGCCATGGCGTACCGCTCGCAGGCCACTCAGCCGATCGCGAAAATCGTCGTCCGGGCCGAGACGCATGCCCAACTGAACCAGATTCTGCTCGCCCTTCAGCGCGCAGTGGCGTCCTATGACCGGCCGGTCAGGCAGGAAGAGCCGGTTGCCCGATAACAGCAAAGAAATCTACCCACCAAGTTATAGATTGATTTGTTGTTCTTTGTGGCGGCTGAGGTACCAACAGGGCGGATCGCCCATGTGGGGCAAGAGCGAATTCACGCATGTTTGGTCACGGGGCTCTTCGAGCAGGTACTCGGTCCGGTGATTCTTTTGCGGCACGGCATACAGGGGTTGCACGGTTACGCTACCGAAGGGCGCGCGGTTGGCCGCGATCCTGTAGCGTAGGACGCCGTAATCAGCGAGATAGGTAAGCACCGCGAGTGCGCTGAGGCAGAGAACGGCACGCGCAGCGTAGCGGCGTAACACGAGCCATCTCGGAACGGCGGGAGAAGACACCGGCCGCTCAGCCATTGAGGATAGTGCTGGCGAGTTCCGGCGAGTACAGATGGATAATGCCGCGGCGCAGGGCGATAGTCACTGCATGGGTGCGATCCTTGGCCGCGAGTTTGCTCAGGATACTCTGTACATGCGCCTTCACGGTGCCGCTGGCGGTACCCAGGACGTCGCCTATCTCTTTGTTGCCGAAGCCGCGCGCCACGAGCGTAAGCACCTCGACTTCGCGCGGCGTAAGGGCGACCTCTGGAAAGAACCCGTTTAGCTGCTGCGAGACTTCGAGGGGAATAAATCGCTTCCCGCTATGGACGATGCGGATCGCGCGGATGATCTCGGCGTGAAGCATTTCTTTGAGAAGATAGCCGCGGACGCCCGCTTCCAATGCCTGGTAGATGTCCTGATCTCCATCGTAGGAAGTCAAAGCGATGATTTTCGCTTGCGGGAATACCCGGCGAATCTGCCGGGTTGTTTCGACACCGCTCTCATCTGGCAGGCGCAGGTCCATCAAAGTGACATCGGGCAGGTGCTGTTTATACAGCAGAATGGCCTCCTGCGAGGTGGCCGCCTGGGCAACCAGGATCAGATCCGCCTCGGTCGCGAGAACAGCCGCAATCCCCTTGCGGACGAGATCGTGGTCGTCCACGGAAAGAATGCGAATCGGTGAGTCTGTGTCCATAGACGGTCACCGAGTTGGATGTCCAACGGGCATCTCGGCGTTACTCTCGCGCACATCCGCCGGCTGAAGCGTCAGGGCAATGATGATCTTGGTCCCGCGGTTCGGTTGGCTCAGGACAGCCAGATCGGCCCCCATATCGCGAGCACGCTCCCGCATTCCTACCAGTCCGAAATGGCCCGGGCGATCGAAGGCGTCGTAATCGAAACCAATGCCGTCGTCCTCAACGGTGAGCCGGAGAGTGCCGTGGCGGAGTTGAAGGGAGACGCGAAGGACAGATGCTCGAGCGTGCTGGACGGCATTACTCATTGCTTCCTGCGCGATCCGAATCAACTCAAATTCGGCCGCGGGAGTGGCGCGGAGCGAAACGCTCTCGACTTCAAGCTCGAGCGAAAGCGGCGTGCCGTGAACGGAGCGGTGAGCTAGGTGCGCGAGCTTGTCTGAGAATTCGAGTGAATCAGGCCTCTCGGTGCGCAATCCCCAGAGCGATTGACGAGCGGCCATCGCGCAGTTGCCTGCATCCCGGATGATATCGGCGAGAAATGTCTTTTCGCGTGAGGCCGGCAGCCTGGCCCACAGAGCCTGCAAGTGCAGCGTGATCCCGGTGAGACCCTGCAACAGAGTGTCGTGCAGTTCGCGTGCGATGCGGCTCCGCTCCGCCAGGACCAGATCAAAGCTGTGCTTCAACCGGCGAATGCGCAGGCGGTACCAGGTCATGGCAGCGAGCCCGAGGAACGCGGCGAGTACAGGGAAAAACCACCAGCGCTGGTACATGCGCGGCTCAACGGTGAAGGCCAGAGCGGCGGTTCCGGCGCTCGAAATTCCATCGGCGTTCCGGGCTGTGACGAGAAAGCGGTAATGGCCGGGCGGCAGATTCGTGAAAAATGCTTCACGGCGCGTACCGGCATCCGTCCAGTTCTTATCGAAGCCTTCGAGCCTGTAGCGGAAGGTGACCTTCTCCGGAGAAATGAAGCTCAGGCCCGCATAGCGGATCTCAAGGTTGTTCTGCTCCCCAGGCTTGAGTGAAAGATGGCTCTGCGGCTCACTGCGCTTTCCGTTCACGATAACGGCGCTGATGGTGACAGGTGGCGCGATGCGGTTCGCGCGGAGATGGGCCGGATCGACCACCACGAGACCGCTTGTGGTTGAAAACCAGAGACGGCCGTCACGGGTGCGGCAGGCCGCCGGCTGAACACCCGCGCGGCATTCGAAACGCAGTTGCCCTGTGCTGAAGGGAATGCTGGTAACGAAGCGCGCTTGTCCATGAGCGAACTGCTCCAGCTCTTCATCGCTGACGCGGAAAATGCCTTTGCTTGAGGCGAGCCACAGGTTTGATTTGCCGTCGCTCAGAATGCTGTAAATGCGGTTATCGTAGAGTCCGTCTTTGACGCGAACATGAGTAATCACGCCATCTTTCCAGCGCAAAAGACCGGAGCCCAGCGTGCCCATCCAGACGATGCGACGGGCGTGATCGATGTAATAGCAATCGACGGCGCGGCTGACGTCAAAGTTATACGCCGAGGACCGGTCATCCTTGAGGACATAGAGCCGCGGGGACGCGACACTTGCAAAGAGCTGCACCGTGCGGCCGCCATCGAGTGCGACAATACCGCCGCTCTGATTACGCGGCACAAAATCCGCGCGCACAAAACGGCGTCCGTTGAAGCGATCAAGCCCGTTTGCCGTTCCGGCCCAGAGCGTTGCGTCCTTATCGATGAACAGGGCCTGAATCTTGTCGCCGGAAAGCCCGTCGGCTCGCGTATACGAGGCGACGGGCACTCCGTTGCGAAGGCGGCTGATGCCTTGCGAGGTGCCGACCCACAGGTCATTTGCGCCATCGCGCGCCAAACTTAGAATCGTATTGCCGATCAGGCCTTGCGCAGAGGTCAGGGCGTGAAAGCGATGGCCGTCGAACCAGTTGAGCCCTGCGCCCATGGTTCCGATCCAGAGCCGGCCGGCCGCGTCCTCAATAACTGGACCGGAATCATTGCTCAGCAGACCATCATTGGTGGTGTAAGGTGTGACATTGGCATCTGTGAACTGGTCGAGCCCATCCTTGGTACCGGCCCAGAGAGAACCTTCCCGATCGAAATAAAGAGAGAGGACAACGCTGTGCGACAGCCCATCGCGCGTGCGGTACACACTGATCTCTTCGTTGCGAATGCGGCTGATGCCATCATCACTGCCGGCCCAGAGCGCGCCGTCCGATGATTCGACAAGGGATGAGATCTGATTATCGGGCAGGCCATCGCGAGTGGTGAGCCGGCGCGAACCGGTACCGGTGATGTGAACCAGGCCCGAGCCGCCGGCCCAAATACTGCCGTCGTGCGCGCATAGAAGTGCGGAGAACTTTTCACCCGGGCGAACGACAGTATCGGAGTAAGCTTCAAAATGCGCGCCGGACCACCTGCTGAGCCCGAAATCGATACCGGCGACCCAACGAGTGCCGTCGGCGGCTTCGCAGCTCGCGCGAACCTGATTGCCCGGTAATCCCTCCGCCTGATTGAAAATCCGGATGTAGCCATTTGTTAAACGCGCAAGGCCGCGGTCCGTGCAGATCCAGACCGCGCCGCGTGAATCGGAATCAAGACAGAATGCATTCGAACTGGGAAGCCCGTTTTGCTCGGTGTAACGTGTGACGCTTCCTTTCAAATCGATCCGCGCGATGCCGCTTCCTACCGAGGCGACCCATAGATTGCCACGGGTATCCTCAACCAGCGCGCGAATGAGACTTCTTTCGAAGAAAGCATTGCCGTTATTGAACTCGCGAAAATGGACGCCATCGAAGCGAATGAGGCTATCCTGCGTTCCCAGCCAGATGAAACCGTCGCGCGTCTGAAAGATGGAGTAGATCGTGGGCTGAAAGAGTCCTTCTTCCTGACCCCAGACCCGGTGCGAGTACTGCGTGAGCGTCTTGCCCGGATCGAGGGCGAAAACGGACGAGATCGTAAGGGCGGCGGCGAACAGAAATCCGGACGCACGAGAGAGAAACACGCGTTGGAATTCAGGCAAACTTCCCAAAATGAACAGGCGCATTCCCCAGGGGGTTTGTTACGAATATAGCGAAATAGGCGTTTCAATGAGACCATGTACCGCGAAAGATTACGGTCGATTATCCGAAAGGATTGCCTGCTGCGCTGCTCCAGTGTTCAGTGTAGAGGCGCGAAGCGGCCCAAGTCTCTGGAGATGTGGCAGCCGCCAACTTGGCTTTTGATTTGCTTTGCGTTCATGCACGAACGGCCCGAACCTGCTTCGGAGGCGGATCCGGGTCGAGTCGATTTGCCATTACCGAGGTAACCATGGGTACCCAACTTGCCCCCATAACTCCATCCATAGCCAATCGAATCGAGCGAATGCTCGCGATCCGTGAGGCGACCGCTGCAGGTGACGCTTTTGTTCGCCCAGCGGAACAGTATGACAACGGTGACGAAGCGCTCTACGCCGACAAATGCGGGACGTACACCAAATGCATTCAACAAGCTGGAATCGGTCTGGTCGACCTGGCCGCTTACAACAGTTTCAAAACGGCGTTGAACAGCGGTGACGAAGCGGATTTCAACAACATCATTCTGGGCGGCCCGCGCACGCTCAACGGCCCGCAGGGTGGGCTCGCATTCGACCTGCAATGCCGCGACTCGAGTCAATTTCTGGTGCCTCCCGCGCCTCCTTTGGCGAGCGAGGAATATGCGACAGAGCTGGTTGAGCTGTACTGGGCGTCGCTGTTGCGAGACGTGGCATTCACAGATTACTCAACGAATGCGACCGCGATAAACGCGGCTAACGAACTGACGATGATGCCGATGTACAAGGGACCAAAGGACGCGATGGGGAAAGTCACACCCGATCTGTTGTTCCGCGGCGGGTATCCGGGCGAGACGGACGGCCCATATGTCTCCCAGTTCCTGCTCAAACCAACCTGCCTGGGCGCGCTGCCGATTACCCAGCAGTACACGACCTTCAAAGCGGGCGTGGATTACATGCTCGACCCGGCCAGTTATCAGCAGGTACAAAACGGAATCTCCACCGGACAAGTACTGCAGCCCGCCGCCAAACCGTTGTACTTGCACGATGGCCGTGGACTCGGGGCGTACACCCACAATGATGTGCTGTATCAAGCGTATTTTGTCGCTTACCTGGTTCTGCAGACGCTAAACGGCATCGATTGCGCGGTGAAGGACAATGCAGCTCCGTTCAATCCGGGCAACCCGTATATCGGGAATCAAACACAGAACGGCTTTACGACAATGGGCCCTCCCGATTTCGCTGCCACAATGGCGGCAGTTGCAAGCGAGGCCCTCAAGGCTGTTTGGTATCAGAAGTGGTACATCCACCTGCGCCACCGGCCGGAGGCGGGGGGAGCACTGGTGTATCTCGCGAAGACGGGGCACGGCGGCACTGTGATGGGCCTACCCAGCAATACCGTGCTCACCTCGGACGCGGTGATGCAGGCGCACACCAAGAACACAAGCTATTTCCTGTCGCAAGCGTTCCCGGAAGGCTCGCCAGCGCATCCGGCCTATCCGACCGGACACGGGACGGTAGCGGGAGCGTGCATCACCGTGCTGAAATTCTTCTACGACGGTGCAACCAAGATTCCGAATCCCGTTGTTCCTAAGAACGACGGCACCCAACTGCTGAATTATGTGGGCCCGGACTTGACCGTCAATGGCGAGCTAAATAAACTCGCACATAACATCAGCTTTGGCCACGGAATTCATCCGGGTATCCACTGGCGCAGCGACACGGATACCTCTATTAAGCTGGGCGAAGCAGTAGCATTGAGTGTGTTGCGCGACCACGCCCGGACTTACAACGAGAAGTTCCGGGTGCAATTGATGAAGGTCGACGGCACAATGGCGACGATTTCAAACGAATAACCGCAACGTTTGGAACATGCAGTTTGCCGGACAGCAGCAATGCTGTCCGGCAACCGCTTGATCATCCGTTATCTTTACTATGCCGAATGGCATAGAACACAATCTCCCTTTCGGCAGTCGCGCTTTCAGCTCGTTCGCGTCGATCCTGAACGTAGCGTTATGACCGCCAATCCCGATAAACCCGCCGAAGCGGGGATACCTCCCGTTAACGAACACCCGCCACGCCGGCGTTCTTGGCGATGGCTCGCTTGGATCGCCGCGTTGGTCATTTTGGGAGGCGGCATCTTTCTGCTTTCGCAACGATCTTTGGCACAAAATTCGGGGGCACAAAATTCGGCGGCACAAAATTCGGCGGCGGGCGGAAAGGCGGGTAACAGAGGCGCACGGGGAGGCGGGGGCGCTATTCCGGTGTCGGCTGCGGCGGTGACGAAGGGGAACATGGGCGTGTACATCGAGGCGATGGGAACCGTTACTCCCGTGTACACGGTCACGGTCACGAGCAGAGTCGCAGGCGCCCTGACGGAGATTCACTACAAAGAAGGCCAGATGGTACGCGCGGGTCAACTCCTGGCGGTGATTGATCCGCGGCCGTACACGGCAGTCCTGACGCAGGCGCAGGGACAACTCAATCGTGATAAAGCGCTGCTCGCGAATGCGCGTATTGATCTGGAGCGTTACAGCATGGCGTATGCGCAACACGCTGTGCCGGAGCAAACCGTGGCCACGCAGAAGGCCACCGTGCAGCAGGATGAAGGCACGGTGCAGCTGGATCAGGGAAATGTGGATGCGGCTCAAGTCAACGTGGATTACACCCAGATCAGATCGCCGATCGACGGACGGGCCGGCTTGCGGCAGATTGACCTCGGCAACATTGTCGCGGCAAACGGCACGACGCCGATTGTGACCATTGCCCAGCTAAGACCCATCACGGTGATTTTCAATATGGCCGAAGATTTCATCTCTGATGTCGTCACGCAGATGAGAGGCGGCCACAAGCTGCGGGTGGATGCGCTGAATCGCGATAACGAGACGGAGCTGGCGCAAGGGACCGTGCTCACAGTAGATAACCAGGTGGATACAACGACGGGAACCGTGAAGGTGCGGGCTATCTACCAGAACAGCAGTTACGGGCTGTTCCCGAATGAGTTTGTGAACGCCAAGCTGCTGGTGAAGACGCTGATGGGAGTCAACATTATTCCGAATGCGGCGATACAGCGGAACAACGAGATCGCCTATGTCTACGTGATCGATCCGGCAACAGATACGGTTCACTCGCGGAATGTCGCGGTGGCAACGACGGATGGCTCAAACTCCGCCGTGACGGGTGTAGCGCCGGGGGAAACGCTCGTAACGGACGGCTTCGACAAGTTGCAGGACGGAACCAAAGTGGTGATCAGGCAGGCTCCGGCACAACGCGGGACGAACGCGCCTGCGACAAACCAGGCACAGGAGAATATGCAGGCTCCGCGCCAGGGCGAGGCGAATAAGAACATCGACACGGCACAGCAAAATCCGCAGCCGGGGAAGCGTAAGTGAATCCTTCCCGGCCTTTCATTCTGAGGCCGATTGCGACTTCGCTGCTCATGGCGGCGGTCCTTCTGATCGGCATCGTTGCGTACAAACAACTGCCGGTTTCGGCTTTGCCCGAAGTGGATTACCCAACGATGCAGGTGGTGACGTTTTATCCGGGCGCGAGCCCGAATGTAACGGCGTCCGCGATCACCGCGCCGCTGGAGCGGCAACTGGGCGAAGTCCCCGGGCTGAACCAGATGCTCTCGACGAGTTCTCAAGGGGCATCGGTGATCACGCTGCAATTCGTGCTGAGTCTGAACATCGATGTAGCTGAACAAGAGGTGCAGGCGGCGATTAATGCAGCACAGTCGTTTCTTCCGGCGGATCTCCCGATGCCGCCGGTTTACACCAAAACCAACCCCGCGGATGCACCGATTCTGACCCTGGCGCTTACATCGAAATCAATGGCGCTGCAGGACGTGCAGGATTTCGCCGATACGCGGCTCGCTCAGAAGATTTCACAGCTCTCGGGAGTGGGCGCGGTGACCATCAGCGGCGGCCAGAAGAAGGCCGTGCGGATTCAGGTGAATCCGACGCAATTGGCCGCATATGGCTTGAATTTGGAAGACGTTCACACGGCCATCACGCAGACGAGCCTGAACGCGGCGAAGGGGAGCTTTGACGGGGCGCATCAGAGCTACCAGATCAACGCCAATGACCAGTTGCTCGCGGCAAAAGACTACAACCAAGTGATCGTCGCGTACCGGAACAACGCGCCGGTGATGTTGAAAGATGTAGCGCAGGCGATCGATGGCGTTGAAAACGCGAATCAGGCCGCGTGGATGAACCAGGTGCCGGCCGTGATCGTTAATATTCAGCGGCAGCCGGGGGCGAATATCATCCAGGTGGTAGATCGCATCAAAGCGCTGCTGCCAAAGCTGCGCGCCACCATCCCTTCCTCTATCGGCATGGCTACGCTAACGGATCGCACAATCACGGTTCGGGCCTCGGTGGCGGATGTCGAGTTTGAGCTGATGCTCTGCATCGCGCTCGTGGTGCTAGTGATCTTTCTCTTTCTGCGAAACCTCGCCGCTACGTTCATTCCGAGCGTGGCCGTGCCGCTGTCGCTCGTCGGAACTTTTGCGGCGATGTACATGCTCGACTACAGCCTGAATAACCTCACGCTGATGGCGCTCACGATCTCGACCGGCTTTGTGGTGGATGACGCGATCGTGATGATCGAGAACATCATGCGGTACGTCGAGGAGGGTATGGCACCGCTCGAGGCGGCCTTGAAGGGCGCGGAGCAGATCGGGTTCACGATCGTTTCACTTACCGTTTCGCTTATCGCCGTGCTGATTCCGCTGCTCTTCATGGGCGATATCACGGGGCGGCTCTTTCGTGAATTCGCTGTGACGCTCGCGGTCACGATCATCATCTCGGCGTTTGTCTCGCTCACGTTGACTCCGATGCTGTGCTCGAAGCTGTTACGGCACAAGCGGGAAGCAGATCAAGGGAGATTCTACAGAGCCTCGGAAGCCGTGTTTGAGAAAACCATCGCTTTCTACGGGCGAACGCTGGAGGTTGTGTTGCGCCACCGCACGCTGACCTTGCTGGTGGCGGCTGCGACACTCGCTCTCACGATCTTCCTGTACATCGTCATTCCGAAGGGATTCTTCCCGGTACAGGATGCGGGGGAGATACAAGGCGTGACGGAAGCGGACCAGAGCGTCTCGTTCCAGGAAATGTCGAGCCTGCAGCAGCGCGTGGCGGCGGTGGTGCTCAGAGATCCGGCCATTGAGAGCCTCTCCTCTTTTATCGGAGTTGATAACACGAACACGACCCTCAACGCGGGGCGCATTCAGATCAATTTAAAGCCGCTGGAGCAGCGGAACGGAAGCGCCTCCGACATTATTCGCCGCCTCCAGCCTGAGCTTTCGAAGATCGACGGCATAACGCTTTACATGCAGCCGGTGCAGGACCTGACGGTGGAAGACATCGTTAGCCGCACTCAATACCAGTACACTTTGGCGGACCCGGACCCGAACGAACTTGCGAGCTTCACCTCGCGCTTTGTTCGAGGGATGAAAAACATCCCGGAACTGGCGGATGTGGCGAGTGATCTGCAGACGCACGGGCTGCAGACCGCCATTCATTTCGACCGCCAAACGGCGATGCGGGTGGGCATCACGACGCAGGCGATTGATGATGCGCTCTATGACGCCTACGGACAGAGACAAGTCTCGACACTGTTCACGCAGCTCAGCCAGTATCACGTGATTCTTGAAGTGCTGCCGCAGTTTCGCGTGGCGCCGCGCAACCTGAGGAATCTCTTCATCAAATCCACGACGGGCACCGTATCGGTTCCTCTGAGTACGTTTACGACGAACGAGAACTCCTCGACGCCGATCCTGATCAGCCACATCGGCCAGTTCCCGGCGACAACGGTTTCATTCAATCTGGCGCCCGGGGCCGCGCTCGGGACTGCCGTCGAGCGCATTCAGCAGTTACAGAAACAAGTGCCGGCGCCGCCCGCCATGCAGACCTCATTCCAGGGAACGGCGCAGGCGTTCGTGGCTTCGTTGACGAACGAGCCACTGCTGATTCTCGCGGCGTTGGTCACCGTTTACATCGTGCTTGGGGTTCTGTACGAGAGCTACATTCATCCGATTACGATTCTTTCGACACTCCCTTCGGCGGGAGTCGGCGCGCTACTCGCGCTGATCATTTGCCGGGAGCAACTGACGGTGGTGGCGATTATCGGCATCGTGCTGCTGATCGGCATTGTGAAGAAGAACGCGATCATGATGATCGATTTCGCGCTCGAGGCCGAACGCAGAGAGGGAAAGACACCCTACGACTCGATTTTCCAGGCATCTTTGCTGCGCTTCAGGCCGATCATGATGACCACCATGGCGGCGCTGCTGGGCGCGGTACCGCTGGCTTTCGGGACCGGCGTGGGATCCGAACTCAGGCGGCCGCTGGGCATCACCATCATCGGCGGCCTGCTGCTGAGCCAATTGCTCACGCTATACACGACGCCGGTGATCTACCTGTTTTTTGACGAGTCTGCGTCGCGCTTTGCAAGGTGGCGGCACCGGCACAGAGGCGAGGCCGACGCGAGTGTTCATCCGCCGGCACCGGCTCCGCAGACCGAGGCGCAGCCATGAGCCTCTCGTCGCCTTTCATTCACCGGCCGGTCGCCACGGCGCTGCTGACGGCCGCGATCGGACTGGCAGGAGCAGTCGCATTCCGGCTGCTGCCTGTTTCACCGCTGCCGCAGGTTGACTTTCCGACCATTTCCGTTCAGGGATCATTGCCGGGCGCGAGTCCTGAGATTATGGCGTCGTCGGTGGCGACGCCGCTCGAACGCCAGTTCGGGCGAATTTCGGCAGTGACGGAGATGACTTCGTCGAGCTCGCTGGGGCAGACGAGCATTACGCTGCAGTTCGATCTGAATCGGAATATCGACGCGGCGGCACGCGATGTGGAGGCTGCCATTAACGCGGCGCGCAGCTATCTGCCGGCGAACCTGCCGAGTAACCCGACCTATCGCAAAGTGAATCCGGCCGACTCGCCGATCATGATCGTCGCGCTCACATCGGACAAATTGGCGCCGCCTGCCTTATATGACGCGGGCTCGACGATCCTGATGCAGCGGATCTCGCAGATACGCGGCGTGGGCCAGGTGATTGTGGGCGGAAGCTCGGCGCCGGCGGTGCGTATCGATATCAATCCCACGCAGGTAAATCACTACGGTCTGAGCCTGAACAGTATAAGGACGGCGATCGCCGCCTCGACTGCGAATCTGGCGAAGGGATTCTTTGCCGACGGGCATAAGCAGTGGTTGATTGAAGCGAACGACCAGCTTATGCATGCGGTGGATTACAGGCCGCTGATCGTCTCGTACCGGGGAGCGCCGGTGAGGCTGAGTGACGTCGCAAGAGTAACGGATTCCGTCCAGACGGTGCGTTCGCTTGGTCTTTCCAACGGAAAGCCCTCGGCGCTGCTGATCATTTTCCGGCAGCCGGGCGCGAACATCATCGACACGGTAGACGGGATCAAGGCAGCGCTCCCGCAGTTGCATGCCTCGATCAACCGGGCGATTGACATGACGATTGTGTTGGATCAGACGGTCACGATCCGCGCATCGGTCCATGACGTCGAGATGACGTTGCTGATTTCAATCGGGCTGGTTGTGCTGGTGGTTTTCGTTTTTCTGCGGGACGTGCGCGCCACTTTGATTCCGAGCATTGCAGTACCGGTCTCGCTGATCGGGACCTGCGGCGTGATGTACCTGCTCGGTTACAGCGTGGATAACTTATCGCTGATGGCACTCACGATCTCGACGGGCTTCGTGGTGGATGACGCGATTGTCGTGCTCGAGAATATCAGCCGCTATCGCGAACAGGGCGCGAATGCGATGGAAGCGGCTTACCGGGGTGCGGCCGAAATCGGCTCTACGGTGTTCTCGATCAGCGTTTCGCTGGTGGCCGTCTTCATCCCTATTCTTCTGATGGGCGGCATCGTGGGCAGACTGTTTCGCGAGTTCGCGGTTACACTTTCGGTCACGATTCTGGTCTCAATGGTGATATCGCTCACCACGACGCCGACTATGTGCTCGCGCCTGCTCACCGATGAGCACGGTCACGGCAGGCTGTACAACGCCAGCGAGAGATTCTTTGAATTCATTCTGAAGATTTATGAGCACAGTCTGGCGTGGGTGCTGCGGCATGCTTTCTTCGTGCTGCTGCTGACTATCGCCACGCTCGCGCTGAATATTTACCTGTTCGTGATCGTGCCGAAAGGGTTCTTTCCGCAGCAGGACACCGGGCGCATGAACGGGAACTTTATCGCGGACCAGGACACGTCTTTTCAGGCGATGCAGAAAAAGCTGTTTCAACTCGCACGGATTGTACAGCAAGACCCTGGGGTTGATACCGTCCAGGCATTTACGGGGGGCGGCGGCGGCACGACGACCAATACGGGCCGCGCTTTCATTTCACTGAAACCGTTGAATGATCGCAAGGTCACGGCGGATCAGATCATCGCGCGCCTGCGGCCAAAGCTGAATGCGGTGCCCGGAGTCACGCTTTTTCTGCAGTCATCGCAGGACATTCGCGTCGGCGGCCGGCAGAGCGCGGCGCAATATCAGTACACGCTGCAGAGTGACAACCTGGGCGAGCTGATGACCTGGGCGCCAAAGCTGCTGAACCTGATGAAGAAGATGCCGCAGCTCACCGACGTCAACAGCGATCAGCAGAATAACGGCCTGGAAGCAAAGCTGGTGATCGACCGGCAAACGGCCTCGCGAGTTGGTGTCACGCCGCAGTCGCTTGATGCCTTACTCTACAACGCATTCGGAGAGGAACAGATCGCGCGGACCTACACATCGATGAACCAGTACTACATCGTCATGGAGGTGGACCCGATCTTCTGGCAGAACCCGCGAGGGCTGAATTATGTCTATGCTCCGTCTGCTACGGGAGCTCCGGTGCCGTTATCAGTGTTCACTCATTATGAACCGGCAACCGCCGCGCTGACGGTGAACCATTCGGGCGTGTTTCCGTCGGTGACGATCTCGTTTAATCTCGCTCCGGGAGTAGCGCTCGGGCAGGCGGTAAGCGCGATCGGCGCAGTCGAGACGAAAGCCGGGATGCCGACGACGATCAACACCAACTTTACGGGTACGGCGCAGGCGTTCCAGGCTTCGCTTGCGAACGAACCGATGTTGATCGCGGCGGCGCTAGCGGCGGTTTACATCGTGCTCGGCATTCTCTACGAGAGCTTCATCCATCCAATCACGATTCTTTCTACACTTCCTTCGGCGGGTGTGGGCGCCATTCTGGCGCTGTTAATCACAAAGACCGAGCTGAGCATTATCGCGCTGATTGGAATCATTCTGCTGATCGGCATCGTGAAAAAGAACGCCATTATGATGATCGATTTCGCGCTCGAAGTGGAGCGGCGCGACCGCAAGGCGCCTGAAGAGGCTGTGTTTCAAGCGTGCCTGCTGCGTTTCAGGCCGATCATGATGACTACGATGGCGGCCATGCTGGGCGGGTTGCCGCTGGCGCTGGGCACCGGGATGGGTTCTGAGCTGCGGCGGCCGCTTGGGATCACGATCGTTGGCGGACTGATCGTCAGCCAGGCGCTCACGCTCTATACAACCCCAGTGATTTATCTCTACATGGACCGATTCGGGCTGTGGCTGCAACGGTTGCGCGGCGGGCGCTTACCCGAGGCTCCGGCAGAAGCGGTAGGCCCGGCGAGTTAGAGGAGGCCAGGATGGAGACGACTTACAAGATCACAAGTGAATCAGGTCCGGGCGAGCGCTCCGTTACGTTGCTGCTCAACGGCAAATTCGAAGAGGAGTCGCTTCCGGAGCTGGAGCACTTTATCAGCGCAGCGCGTGGAAGCAGCGATCGCGTCTATGTAGATCTGAGCGAGGTTACGCTGGTGGACCGCAAGGCCATTCATTATTTCTCAAAACGAGCCGATCAAGACGTTGTGTTGGTCAACTGCCCTATCTATCTACTGCGATGGATCGGCAAAGGAAGCGACGATGTCGAGAACTAAGAAAAAGCGATGGGTTGCGATTGCAGCGGCATTGAGCGCGCTGCTGATGTTATTCGCTTGTAATCCGGCACCGAAGTACTCCAAGGCTCCGCCGTCGCCGGTCCCAACCGCGTTTAAAGAATCAGCGCCTGAGCAGTTCAAAGAAGGCGTGGGGTGGCGCGTGGCGCGTCCGGGGGACGACAAGATCCGGCCGAAGTGGTGGGAGATGTACAACGATCCACAACTGAACGCGCTCGAAGAACAGGTGCAGGTCTCGAACCAGACCGTAGCGCAGGCGGCGGCAAACTTTCGTGCATCGCGCGCGCTGGTTGTTTCGGCGCGGTCGCAATTGTTTCCGGTTTTTGGAGCAACGGCCTCTTACTCGCACGCTCACTATCCGCAAAACTCACGCGCTTCGACGGTGGTGATACCCGGTTCGAACACCACGGGCACGACGACCTCGACCGGCGGAACTGGAACTACGACCGCA
>JAFAMM010000057.1 GCA_019233375.1 Acidobacteriaceae bacterium | reverse complement strand
GAGGACTCCAGGACTCCGCTGCCGTTACCCTAAACGCCAGCTGACCGGCTGGCCCTACGCAGGCACTGACCAGGGCCCTCTCCGTGCCCGGGCTTTTGTTTTGCTTGCCAGCCCAATCGGGCAGCAGCACACTGTCTCGCGTTACACCCTACCTCAAGGCCGGTTCCGTGAACCCGCGACCGGCCTTTTTTTGTGTCCGCAGAGCTCTCGCCGCATTATCACGGGCCCAAAAACAGTCTGCTCGTGATACGACGGAACAAGAGGAAACAAACAGGCTCGCGGCATCTTGGATTAGCTCCGGGTATTTATGAATGGTTTCTTCCGGTAATACGGGTTTGCCGCGCTGTGCGGCCAGCAAGTCATGGGCCTTAACTCTAGGAAATCTGTCTGCAACGCGATACTGGCGGCATTCTGAATGATAATTGGTGGAAGTTCTATCATCGCCCAGCGTCAATCGTTTCATCTGGTAACCCGGCTTTGAATCGAAGCTCTCGATCTAAGGATCAGTTCTTTACTCGGAAGCCAATTCGGCTTGCAGCGTCAACGTGACTGCGGCTGGACAAGACAATGGGCTCAGTTCGTGCGTCCTGGTGCTGTTCGGGGGGCCACGCTTTCAGGCCACATGCCTCGAGATGTTCGTGCACCCGCTCGAATATTTTTCGTCCAAGATCGTGCTTCTCGAGCAGATGGCGGAACTTGCAGACCGTGGTTTCGTCCGGCACCGGCTCGCGGCCAAGATCGACGCCAGCAAACCGCTGCATTGACGCCGACTCGTAGAGCGCTTCCTCCACGGCGGGATCTGAAAGGTTGAACCATAGCTGCAGGAAATAGATCCGCAGCATCCGCTCCAGTCCAACCGGCGGGCGTCCATTGCCATTCTTGGGGTAAACCGGCTCGACCAGCTTGCACAGCGCCGGCCAAGGCACCACCCGATCCATCTCTCCTAGCCCGAATTTCTCACGGCGTGTAGGTGCATCGGGGCTCCGAATCGGCGAAAGTTCTTTTGCGACAAAGACTTACCGCTGAGCAGAGGAGCTTCCCGATGCCGACAGAGTGTAACCCGGGACTGTTCGATTTTGCAGCTGTTGAAGGACGGCAAGTGGTCGCTGGATTTGATGGCGGGGTCATCACCTCCGATGCGGGCGCGCTGCTTCTGGGCGCGACCGATCGCGCGATCCGGCTCACCGAGCGGTTCACGGCGTGCTTCGCCGATCGGCGGGCGCCAGAATTGGTCGAACACAGCGTCTGGGCGCTGGTAGTGCAGCGGGTCTTTGGCATCGCACTCGGCTACGAGGATCTCATCGATCACGATGAGCTCAGGCACGATCCGGTACTGGCGGTGCTGGCCGGGAAACTTGCGTCACGCCGGTCGGATTGTGCAGCGTTGGCCGGCAAGAGCACACTGAATCGTTTGGAGCTTGGTCAGGCCGAACCCACCCGTTATCACCGGATCAGCCATGACGGCTCCGCGATCGAGACGCTGTTTGTCGATCTGTTCCTCGAGGCGCACCGTCGCCCCCCGGAGCAGATCATCCTTGATCTCGACGCGACCGATGATCCGCTGCACGGACATCAAGAGGGCCGGTTCTTCCACGGCTATGGAGCCTGTCCACGGGCCGGCGAAGCCGGACCCGGGGGACTGCTTCTGCTATCTGCCGCTCTACGTTTTCTGCGGGCGCCACCTGCTCGCCGCCAAGCTGCGGCCATCGAATATCGATGCCTCGGCCGGCGCCGTCGAGGAAGTCCAGCGTATCGTCACCCAGATCCGGAAGCGCTGGCCGCGTGTGCGCATCTTGCTGCGCGCGGATTCCGGCTTCGCCCGGGAGACGTTGATGGCTTGGTGCGAAGCGAACCGTGTCGATTTCCTGTTCGGCCTGGCGCGCAATGAGCGTCTGGTCCAGGAGATCCAGACGGCGCTCGTGGAGGCCGCTGTCGAGAGCGTTGCGACGGGCAAGGCTGCCCGACGGTTTCGCGACTTCTCCTGGCGTACGCTGGACAGCTGGAGCCGCGACCGGCGAGTCATTGGCAAGGCCGAGTGGACCAGCGGCGAGGCCAATCCCCGCTTTGTCGTCACCTCGCTCAAGCCCGCCGAAGCCGGAGCGCGGCATCTCTATGAGGCGATCTACTGCGCGCGCGGTGAGATGGAGAACCGCATCAAGGAGTGTCAGCTCGACCTCTTCGCCGACCGCACATCAGCCGCGACAATGCGCGCCAACCAATTGCGGCTCTGGTTCGCCTCAATGGCCTATGTGCTGCTGTGCGCACTGCGCCGTATCGGGCTCACGCACACCCAGTTCGCCCAGGCCACCTGCGGCACGATACGGATGAAGCTGCTGAAGATCGGGGCCTTGGTGCGTATCAGCGTACGGCGTGTGAAGATCGCGATGGCCTCCGCCTGCCCGTGGCAGCACGAGTTCGGGCTCGCTCACGCCTTCCTCGCTAACGCCGCCCGTTAACACGAAACAGCAAGGCCGGTCGCCATAGTCCCAAACAACATCGCCACGAGAGCGATGAACGACAGCGCTCAGCCATAACTGCGCCACCTCACCTCGACAGCACCGTCGCCAGCGCTCGCTCGCCGCTGCACTTCCTTCCGGCGGGTTTCGGGAACTCCCGGTGAGAAATCCAGGCTAGCAAGCGCTGCCGCGAAATTTTTTAAGATATGCTCTGAGCGCCTACTCTGGGTGGGAACCGGACCTTTAAATGTTGGACGCCAGGGCGGCGGTACCGAAAGTCCAGATCACGTGGGCTACACATGGGGCTCCCGCGGTTGTAACGGGAGGCGATCAGGCGGTCCTGTCCTTGGGAGGAGAGGTTGATGATGTCCGCGGCGAGAAACCCCCATGCGATCCAGATGCGGAGTTACGGGCCGCCTGAGGTACTGACTTATGCCGAGATTTCTCTCCCGCCTCTCGGACCAGACGAGGTGCGGATCAAGACC
>JAFAMM010000475.1 GCA_019233375.1 Acidobacteriaceae bacterium | reverse complement strand
TTCGCGATAAAAAATCTTGGATCCGTCAACCACGGCTTGTTGATAAGTGGTCATAATGAACCTCCTGTGAGATTTGGGAGCGTCGGAGACCGGCAACCGCCAGCGCCAATCCCGGCTTCCACAAGATCAGATGCGCTAACCTTTGATATGATTCATTATCGGTGTTAAAATTCTTGCGAGGGTACAGCTATGGGCGCAGACAAAGGTGTTCGGAATCCCGATTGGAAGGACGGCTTTCTGTTCATTGGCAATCAGTTGGCGTTGGATTTTCTGAACACATGCCCGGTCCAGAACGGCGAGACTGTGGAGTTGCTTTGTGATTTCGGAGCCCTCTTGCGCTGGTTTCAGGCTGCCGACCTGCTTAGCTCTCGTCAGGCCGCCAGCCTGCGGCAACAATGGGGCGAATCAGCCCGTGCTCACCATGTACTCGAAGCGATGCGGGAACTGCGGGAAAAGCTCAGAACGGAAGTCCTGGCGATCGAAAGCGGTGGCATAGTTCGTCGCGCCGCGGTAGACGAACTGAATGACTTATTGGCGAAATATCCCATGCTCACGAGGGTACAGGCGAGTAGCGGGACGCCGGCAATAGAGTTGTGGTTCGATTCGCGGCGCCCCGAGGACTTGTTTGCGCCCGTTGCGCACAGCGCGGCCACGTTGTTCGCGGAGGTGGATCGCAGCCGCGTCCGCAAGTGTGGACAGTGCGTCTTGCACTTCTATGACACAAGCAAGAAGGGGACGCGGCGCTGGTGCAGCATGCAACTGTGTGGAAACAGGTTCAAGGTCGCTGCTTACGCAGCTCGACGGCGAACGAGTGTTCGCAATTAATCATTCGCGCATGAACAGGGTCCGGAATGTTCGCCGATGACCTCACCGAGTGTTTCAGCTAGGGATGTGCCCCAGGCGCGATCTATCTTGGCCTATTTTGTGAGCAAACCATGGTTGTGCTCGTAACTGATCACCCGTGTCACTTTCCAGACGTCATCCTTGCTCTGCCACAACATGATGAACTTTGCGTCACCGACGTTCTCAGGTTCGCCGGGGTGATGGAAACGATGTATTCCGATCTCAACCGCTCCATATCCTTTCAGCGGATACACTTCCAATGTCTGCGGTAGCAGTTCCCGCTGGACCTTCCCGCAAATGTTCTGCTTGATGCCGGCCAGAAACAATGCTTTCCCCACCGTTAATCCTGTCTGGTCATGGTAGAACTCCAGGTCGTCGGAAACCATTGTTCCCAGCGTTGTCAGGTCGCAGCGGTTATACGCGTCGAACAGTTTCGTATCCAGGGACTTTATTGTGAGAAAAAGCGGGTCAGGCGTGACAGACTGTGCCCGTAAACGTGTGCCATAGAAAATGAGGGCAGCCAGCAGGCAAAGGTGTAGCGACCTCTTCATTGAATCAGCTCCGTCAGAGTGCACGTTACTCGTCCAGACGAATCGCAGGAACAAATGTTCCGGGAATCATTGCTGGCTTGCCGATCCTGTTCCTATCGCCCGACGTCTCCGGTCTATCGATCGATTCGATCGCGGACGTCAGAATCTCCAGTACCGGGTAGTTTCGTTATTTCGCTGCGGATGAAACCGCGGTGCTGCCGGTAACGATTCCATTCAGGTCATCGAGATGATCATCAGCCCACTGGCAAAAGCGCTAGCGTTGTTTGCCCGTTTCCGAGTCGTAGGCCGCTGAAGAACCGGACTGAATGCGCGCATACCTGTTTGTTGTACGTGTGATCTCGGCGTTATGTGTCGCGAACGCAGCTGCCGGCTAATGGCGATTCGGCGTGATGTTCGGCTGTTCAGGCTCGGGAGTTCGTACGAGAAGGCCGTTTGCGCTGTTTGGAAACCGGCACTTTCCCGATTCGGGTGTCCCGTTGGGCAATCAGTTCGCAGGCACGAACGGCGCTCTCCTCAAAATCCGGAGCATCTGCGGGCAGGAGCTGCCAGCCCGTGACGTCCTTACCGAGAACGGCGATGGATCGCATGTTTGGAAAATCGCGGCGAAGGCTTTCGTGATGATCAGACGTAGTAGCAAGCCATACGCCGTTGTCGATTGGACTCGCCGGCTTATCGCGCAGCGCGAGAATGATTTTTTCTCCGATGTAAACGGCCGTGCAGCCGAACAGGCTGCGAGTCCACGGCGATAAGTGTTCCAGCGCCTCAATCACAAACGGATACGGAGCCGGTTTGCGTGGTTCGATCTCCTGTTCCGCTGAGTGAATTCCTTTTTTTGGTCGGCGTTTCACGGCCTAAAGGGCTATCTTACTCCTTGAGATTGGCTGACGGAGGCTATTTGAGCTGGCGGACGAGGCCAGCTCCTGGTTCACAAAGTTGAACTAGTGAGACAACGCGATGGTCCGTTCCTGAGTTACTCCGGTTGGAACGGCGCGAGTTCCTTCGCCATTTACTTGAACGGCGACTAATCGACTGTTCGAAAAGACGAGGCCGGTGGATACGCCGGTCCGCGTCATTTCAGACGGAATGCTGATGACGGCAACTCCTGTGCCGCCTCCCGTGACGAACAGCAGACCCGAATCAGTCTGCTGAACCAGGTAATCACCGGCCGCGAATTGCTTCGGGCCAACGGTAAACGCAAACGGAACATGTATGCGGAACGAGTTGCCTATATCGGCTGCTGACGCCAGCCCGGCAAATGCCAGCATCGCAAACACGGTTAAGGCTTGAAACATTTTCTTCATGAGTCTTTTCTCCCTCTGTGACGAATAAGTGACAAAGGTGCGGACAGAGCACCGCCAGAAATGGTCTTGAAGCGGCGCTCCAGACCAAGTCAAAGGTGTCGGACGATGACGGAGATGCTTACTGCGGAGGAAGACGAAACGGACGGCAGGGCCGTGTATGAAATTACTTTGAGGTCTGAGCGAAGAAGCGGCGTAGCTCCTCACTCACCCACAGGGTAGCAGGTTTGAGCGTATTTATCAATGATGGAGCGATCTTAATAATCGCGCGCCGGAGGCTCTAAGCAACCTCCACGCCCATGCTGCGGCAAGCGCCCTTCACCTGTTCAACCGCGGCCTCGAGAGTGAAGCAGTTCAGGTCGGGCATTTTAATTTTGGCGATTTCTTCAATTTGTTTCTCGGTGATCTTTCCGACCTTGTTCTTGTTGGGTTCGGCAGAGCCCTTAGCAAGATTCACCGCACGCTTGACGAGAACCGCAACCGGCGGCGTCTTAGTAATGAATGTGAAGGAGCGATCCGAGTATATGGTGATGACTACCGGGATAATTAAGCCCTCCTGATCCTTGGCTGATGTCTTCGCGTTGAATGCTTTGCAGAACTCCATGATGTTTACACCCTGGGGTCCGAGAGCGGTGCCGACAGGCGGAGCGGGAGTCGCCTTTCCGGCGGGGATCTGTAACTTCACTTCCGCGGTAACTTTCTTTGCCATAACTTTCCTCTCTTAATTACTCCTCTGCCTACCTGTCCTCAATGCTGAACTTAGATTTTTTCGACTTGCAAGAAGTCCAGCTCAACCGGCGTGGACCGGCCGAAGATCGTAACCATTACGCGCAGCGTATTGCGCTCGGTATTGACATCGTCCACCTTACCGGAAAAGTTTGTGAACGGCCCGTCGATGATCTTCACGGTCTCATTCTTCTCAAAGGTCATCTTCGGCCGCGGGCGCTCGGCGCTCGATGCCTGACGATACAAAACAGCGTTCACTTCATCGGCGGTGAGCGGAACGGGCTTGGTGCCGCCCCCGACAAAGCCGGTGACGCGCGGCGTATCTTTTACCGCGTGCCACAGCTCGTCATCCATCTCCATCTCGACCAGAACATAGCCGGGATAAAGCAGCCGCTTGCTGGTTACTTTCTTGCCGTTCCGCAACTCGACAACTTCTTCGGTCGGAATCAGTACCTGGCCCAAACGATCCGCGAACCCGAAGGCCTGCGCGCGTGTTCGCAAGGACTCCGCAACTTTATTTTCAAAGCCCGAGTAGGCATGAATGATATACCAATGCTTGACGTGAGCCGGGTCCGCGGGCTCATGCGGGGCGGCCGCGTGTTCGGCGGCCTCGGGTTCGAGCTGTGGCTCGGCGGTGTGTTCTTCGTGCTCAAAGCCATGCACGCCATCATCGGCGCCTTCGGCATGAATTTCGTCTTCGCTGACGCCTTGATCCTCTTCGAGCACATCAGTCTCTTCGCCGCCGGGCACGTAGGCAGTTTCTGACGCGGCTGCGTCATCGTGTTCGTGCAACGGATAATGCTCTTCGTTATTCAATCTCTCTGACATTCCATGGACCCAATTGGCCGGCGCTCAACGATGCGTCAGGGCGTTAATGATT
>JAFAMM010000432.1 GCA_019233375.1 Acidobacteriaceae bacterium | reverse complement strand
TTTGTAGTTCTGATATTCGCCATCAACGCATTCCTCCATGCGCTTCAGCAGCAGCCCCGTTGTGTCGCGCGCAAACAGCTCATCCCAGCCGCCGCCCCACAGAACCTTGATCACGTTCCAGCCGGCGCCGCGATAGATGCCTTCCAGTTCCTGGATAATGCTGCCGTTACCGCGCACCGGACCATCCAGCCGCTGCAGGTTGCAATTGATGATAAAGATCAGGTTGTCGAGTTTTTCGCGCGATGCGATATGTAGAGCACCGGTGGATTCCGGTTCGTCCTGTTCACCGTCGCCGCAGAACGCGAAAACTTTTCGGTCCGTTTTTGGAATGAGTTCGCGGTTCTCCAGATAACGCAGGAAACGCGCGTTGTAGATCGCGTTGATCGGTCCCAGGCCCATCGAAACCGTGGGGAACTGCCAAAAATCGGGCATCAACCATGGATGGGGATACGAGGAAAGCCCGGGATGGTCGCGCAGCTCATGCCGGAAATTCAGCAGGTGCGCCTCGGTAAGACGACCTTCGAGGAACGCGCGCGAATACACGCCCGGTGATGCGTGGCCTTGGTAGTAGACCAAGTCGCCAGGCTGACCGTCGATGCTCGCACGGAAGAAGTGGTTAAAGCCGACTTCGCTGATGGTGGCCAATGACGCGTAAGTTGAAATGTGACCGCCGATGTTCGGGTCGTACTTGTTTGCGCGTACTACCATGGCCGCGGCATTCCACCGAATCAGGCTCTTAATGCGCCGCTCAATGGCCCTGTCGCCCGGATACGGAAGTTCTTCGTGCGCCGGAATCGTGTTTAGGTACGGCGTGTGAATGGTTTGCGAAGTGGACACGCCTAACTCGGAGGCGCGCTCCAAAAGTTTCGTGAGCAGGTAAGACGTCCGGTCGGGCCCCGCTTCGTCCAGTATCTGTCCCAGGGCTTCCAGCCACTCCGACGTTTCCTGCGGATTCAGATCCGTTTCGCGTTCTTCTTTCGTCTTGAGCATGTTTCGAAATCAGGTTTAATTGCGGGGTAATCTCTACGATACGTGCTTGGCTCGCAAGGCACAAGAACGCGGCAGACCGCCGTGGAAGCGATCCAAATGACCTTCGGCTACAGGAATGAAGCGACGCGGCTACAAACCCGTTCAAAATCCAGGTAACTGTTCCAATTATCGCTTATGACTTGCATTTGCCCGTCCGCTCAGGCAATCTAAAAGGTTTTCGGAGACCACACGATTCCTGATGAAGGTGCGAGTCCTATTTCATGATCACTGCTTTGATGGGGCAGCATCGGCAGCATTTGTCACGCGATTTTTACAAGCCAGATTCTATCCCGGCGGCGAGTTCCACTATACCGGGCTCGCGCACCGGGCCGATCAGCTGTTTGAAGACAGTTTGTTTGACGGCGAGGCGAACGTTATCGTCGATTTCAAATACGCCACCAATCCCAATCTCACGTGGTGGTTCGACCATCATCAAAGCGCGTTCCTAAGCCCCGAAGACGCGGAGCACTTCCGGAACGATACGTCTGGAAGGAAGATCCTTGACCCGAGTTACCGTTCCTGCACGAAGTTCATTTCCGCCTGGGTAAAGCAGCATTACGGATTTGAGGCGCCCGATCTCGAAGAGCTGGTCACCTGGGCCGACATCGTAGATGGCGCTTTATACGAGAGCGCGCGGGCAGCGGTCGAAATGCGCGAGCCGGCGATGAAGCTGACGCTCGTGATTGAGGGCAGCAAGGGACCGCGGCTGGTGCACAAAATCATCCGCGCGATGCAGCATTGCACTTTGCAGCAGATTGTCGCGGACGGCGAGATTCAGGCGGCATACGCCAAGCTGCAGCAGACGCATCTGCATAATATCGACGTGATTCGAAAAGCCGGCTCCTGTGACCGCGGAGTCATATACTTCGATCTCGTAGATTACGGCATCGAGGGCTACAACAAATTTATCCCGTATTATTTGTTTCCCGATTCCGCCTATACCGTTTCGGTTTCCACTTCGACTTTCCGCACGAAGGTCTCAGTCGGCTCGAACCCCTGGGCGAAAGAACCTCTGCGTCACAACCTGGCCACGATCTGCGAGCGATACGGCGGAGGCGGGCACCCCAAGGTAGGCGCGATCAGCTTCCCGATCGGAGCAGTGTTGGAGGCGCGCAAGGCGGCCGCCGAGATCCGTGAAGAACTGAAAACCTGAAGCATCCAGGCGTCCTCCAAGCCCTGTCCAGGGCTAAGTTCACCAACCTTCATCTTGACTGGTAGCCTTAAGACTGCAATTCTTGTGAAGGCTGTAACCGGAACACAGGCGGGGTCCATCGTCGCAAATCCGTGTGCGCCCGGTGTAGCAAATTTGTCCCATGGACAGAGAGCGCTGGAGTGACGTCAAGGAACTATACACCGAGGCATCGAAGCTCTTACCCGCGGAACGCGACGAGTTTCTGCGTCAACGTTGCGGCAACAACGCCGAGCTGATCTCCGAAATCGAACGTCTCCTCAGTTCGCCCGACGGTGCGACGGTCGTCGCAACAGATCCTCCGACGGGGGAATCGGGCGCCAACCGTGGCGATTCGGCAACCCGAGCATTCGCCCCAAACCAAATTCTTGCTGACCGGTTTAGAATTTTGCGTTTCATTGATAAGGGCGGAATGGGAGAGGTGTACGCCGCCGAGGATCTGCAATTGGGACGGCAGGTTGCGGTAAAAACCATTCTCCCTGACTTTGCAGTGCAACCCGGCATAATTGAGAGATTTCGCCGGGAGATCTCTTTGAGTCTACGTATTACGCATCCGAATGTCTGCCGGGTCTTTGACCTTGAGACTCACCGCACGGACTCGGAAGATGTCCTATTCCTCACGATGGAGCTGTTGGAGGGTGAAACCCTCGAATCATGGATGAAACGGTACGGCGGGGTCTCGACTGTTACGGCAGCCCCCATCGTTTATCAAATCCTCAAAGGGCTTGATGCCGCCCATCGCGTGGGAGTTATCCATCGCGATTTCAAACCAAGCAACGTTTTTCTCGTACCTGAGCCGAACGGTGGAACCCGCGCCGTTGTCATGGATTTCGGGCTTGCTTTCTTCGCTAACGCCAGAAGAGACGTCCCGCGCGGCGAGGTGGCCGGCACTCCGCTGTATATGGCTCCGGAGCAATGGGAAGGCCGCCTGTGTTCGGTGGCAAGCGATATCTACTCGGTGGGGGTTGTGCTCTACGAGATGATTACCGGACATGCTCCCTTCCCCGTGAATTCGAAGTCGCGTGTTACGGAGCGCAAGAGAGCGCTGCTTGCACCGAAACATTATCGCCCGGGCATCGCGGAGCATTGGGAAAAGGCGATCCTGCAATGTTTGTCATACGAGCCGGCGGCGCGTCCATCGTCTGTAGGTGCGCTGATACAGGCACTCAGATTAGAGCCTGCGAGCGCGCAAGCATCTGTGCCCGCCAAGCGCCGCATACTGGCTTTGGTCCTGGCGGCAATCCTGGTCGTCGGCGTGAGTTTCTGGCTTCGAAGCAGACCAGGCGAGCGAATTGAAGACCTCACTCCAATGACTTCTGAGACGGATCTGTCTGCCGACCCGTCGCTCTCGCGTGATGGAAAAACTATTGCGTACGAGTCTGACCGGGCCGAGCCTGGCAACCAGGATGTATGGATTCAGCAGCTAGCGGATGGCGTTCCCCGGCGCGTTACCACGAATCCGGCCGATGACGAAGCCCCAAATCTGTCGCCCGATGGAAGTCAGGTCGTTTTCCACTCCGACCGGAACGGGGGCGGAGTCTACATTGCCGAAACGAAAGGCGGACCTGAGCGCCTTCTCGCACCCTTTGGTCACCGGCCGAAGTTCTCACCAGACGGCAAGCAGGTCGCCTTTTGGACCGGTGAATATGACGAATCCATTCCATCCGGGCGGATCTATGTGATTGCAGCTTCCGGGGACTCCCCGCGGCGGCTAGCTCCGGATTTCATCGATGCGCGGTATCCGATCTGGAGTCCGGACGGCCATTGGATCCTCCTGACTGGTTGCCGTCAACTGCCGGTCCAAGTGCCATTGAGTGCTTGCCAGGATTGGTGGGTCACCTCGCTCGATGGCGCGAAAGTCTTCAAGACAGGCGCCATTCCACTTTTCCGGAGCGAAGGCCTTCGCGTCAGGTACTGGCCGTGCGGCTGGTTCAGCCAGGGAGTGTTATTTTCAGCATTCTCTGACGGGCCGGCTGAGATCTGGCGGGTCCTCCTGTCCCCGCACTCATGGCGCGTTAGCGGAAAGCCGGTACAACTCACGTCGGGCACTTTGTCTGCGGTGGATGCTACGCTCGCCGACAATGCAACCATCGCGTTCGGCGGGCTCCGCGGCGCCGCTCATATCTGGGCGTTCCCGCTACTGTCTCAAGGGCGCAAGAAGGAAGGTTCCAAGCTAACAAATGGTCCAGATGCGGATGTGGACCCGAGCGTCTCCCGCGATGGCCGGTTTCTGGTCTTCGCGCGAGGAGAGAAGCACCGCCGGAGTATCTGGTTTAAAGATCTGACCTCGGGAAAGGAATCAGAACTCGCTCGTCCGGGCATGGATAATATTCATCCGGTCATGAGCCTGTACGGCGAGCAGGTCGCGTTCGAGGCAGACGATATGAGATCGAAGGGTTTGTACACCGTCGCGCCTGGCGAGAAGCCGACACTGGTCTGCTCCGGATGCGAAGATCCGACTGGCTGGCTTCAACACGATCGCGCGATTCTTTTTACGAATGCCACAACCGGGCGGATTCAAAAAGTAACGCTGGCCAGCGGAAGAGTCTCCACCGTAGTGGCTAAAGACGGCGCACGGGCTGGCGATGCGACCTGGTCCCCCGAAACGGAATATCTCCTCTTTACAGTGGCAGGCGAGCAAGGCAACCGTCAGATCTTTGCTGCAAAGCTGGCGCAAAACGATGATGCAGCAGAAGAGGAATGGATACCGATAACGAACGGGAGTGACCGGAGCGATAATCCGCAATGGTCACCGGATGGCGGCACTATCTATTTCGTTTCAAACCGCGATAATTTTATGTGTGTCTGGGGTGAGAAATTCGATGCCAGACATCATCGGGCCGCTGCTCCTGCCTTTGCTGTCCTTCATTTTCATAATTCACATTCCAACCCTGATTTATTAATCAGGAGCGATTTCGGGTTGTCGGTTTCGAAGGACGCTATCGTACTCAATTCCGGCGAAGCATCGGAGACGATCTGGCGTGGAGTGTGGAAGCCTGCTTCCCTCTTCTCGATGCGATGACTTCGCTGTTACAACATCGTGAGCAAGTAAGTCTTGAATCTTAAGCAGCCGTCTTATATAGTTATCTTCTGCAACGGAGGAAACTCATGGCAGCAGAAGACGAAAGCACGGGCAAATTACGCAAAGTCTACGTAACCGAGGTTGGGGCGGCCCCCGGCGAGCTTGTCAAGTCCATACTAGAACAGCTCGCGAAGGACACGGATCTAGTCGAGAGATCTGATTACGTGTTAGTTATCCGCCAAAAGAACCACACTGGGGAGCCGCCGCCAGGACAGCCGGGCAATGGACAGAGTACCGGGTCCACCTGATGGTCGTTTGCCTTATCAGCGCGCCGACGGTTGCCGAGTTTGAAGAGGCGGCCGAGGCGGAGAGCGAGCAGGTCCGCGAGTCAGCGGGAGAGCTTCAGCTCGGCGTCATGAGTTTAGCTGCGGTTCTTCAATCGAATGGCTGCCCCGTCAAACTGATAGACCTGAACCACCAGTACTACCGATATTTGTCGGTCCGCGAATCCTGCGAAGAGTTTTGCACGTGGGCGAGCAAACTAATTGCCTCCGAGAGTGCCGACGTATATGGATTCAGTTCGATCTGCAGCAGCTATCCGCTTTCCATACGCCTTGCTTGCGATGTAAAAGCTCTACGGCCGGACTCGACCATTATCTTTGGCGGTCCGCAGGCTTCGGTGGTTGATGCCGAAACACTGCTGACGTTTCCATTTGTCGATCTTATTGTCAGGGGTGAAGCCGAGCGGACCTTCCCGGCGCTCCTTGACGAGTTATCGGGTCGCAAACGGTTTGATAACTTGGCCGGCCTGACCTTTCGCGATGGGAACCACATCGTCCGGAATCCGAATGCGTCCGTCATTGAGGACTTGGACAGCCTTCCCACCCCGGCCTATGAGCTGGCGGAGAATTTACACGAATTGAAGTTTGCTTCTTTGGAATTAGGACGCGGCTGTCCGTTCGCTTGCAAATTCTGCTCGACAAATGACTTCTTTCGGCGGCGGTTTCGCGTTAAATCACCACGCCGCATGCTCGACGAAATGCGATCCATCGCCCGGAAATTTGGATTTCGGCGATTCGATCTCGTGCACGACATGTTCACCGTGGACCGGCGCCGCGTTGTAAGCTTTTGCAACGAATTACTGAGTTCGGGTGAGAAGTTCAAGTGGAGTTGCAGCGCCCGGACGGATTGTGTCGATACGGAACTCCTGGAATTGATGGCTCAGGCGGGTTGCATCGGCATCTTCTTTGGCGTTGAGACCGGCTCGGCTCGTATGCAAGCGGTCATCGACAAGCATCTCGACATTCCCCAAGCTAAAGCGGCGATCGATGCGGCCGAAAGGTACGGTATCGCGACGACTGTTTCTCTAATAACCGGTTTCCCCGAGGAAAATGTAGCGGATCTTCGGGACACAGCTAGTCTCTACATGCACGCCGTCCGGACTCCCAACGCGACGCCACAATTGAATCTGCTCGCCCCGTTAGCCGCGACTCCAATCCACAGGCAGCACGTTGAGGAATTGACGCTCGATGACCTCTGCTCAGACATATCGCATCAGGGCCGGTTTCAGAACGTAGTGGATCGCCTGCTGATCCAAACGCACCGCGACATTTTCCCCAACTTTTATCTGCTGCCGACTCCTTATCTGGACCGCGAGTATGTCTTGGAGTTACGGGAGTTCCTGCTGATGGCAACGGCACGCGTCCGGTGGTTGCTCGCGGCTCTTGACGCAAGCACTTCCGGGATACTCGACGTCTTTTCCGAGTGGCGATCCTATCGCGTTGAGCACCGATGCGGATTAACAGGTGGAGATCTCCGCCATTATTACCGTCTGCGCACTTTTCGCGAAGACTTTATCAATTTCTTGCGTTCGCATGTGCGGGATTGGTCCAGCCTTTCGGTTCGCGCTCTCTTCGAATACGAAGTCGCGCTTCAACAGGCAATTCGTGAACATGAAACATTACCCCGCGTCGCCGGATGCGAACGCGTGCAGGCTCCGTTTGAACGGCAGGATCGCCCGCAAAGAAACGCTCGAGTTTACTCTTTCGAACTCGAGTGGGACATACAGGCGGTATTGAACCACGTGCGGCGGCGCGAAGAGCCGGACGAACGGGTTCGGCGTCATGGATTCTATGCCACCCGTCCCATTTCAAAAGAGTCGACGCGACTGGTCGAAATCGCTCCTTTAGGCGCTTTCGTTCTTAATCTCTGCACGGGCGTGGCAACAATTGAGCAAATAATAGAGCAGTTCGCCACGACTTTCGAAACGCAAGAATCGCTGCCGCCAGATCTGGTCTGCATCTCTTTGCTAGAAGAGCTAAGCAAGAGAGGCTTCCTTGCGATTTACCGCTCTCTAGGCAGCGCAACAATGTCGCCTCACTCTGAGGCAGTGGAATGCCGCGCACTCAGCTTTGCGGGCTGCTAGGTTAGCTCAACCAAAAGTGTGACTTTTAGTCACGCGGCCCAGGAGCAAGTATCGGACTACTCGATCAAAGCTTGGCGGCGCTTACAAGCTTTTCTAAATGCTTCGCCAAAATGTCAACTTCAATGTTTACGCGCGAGCCCGGATGCCGGGCGCGCAAAGCTGTGTGCTCGAAGGTGTGCGGAATGATGGTGAAAGCGGCAATATCCCGCTCGATCTCCGCTACCGTCAGGCTGATGCCATCGACCGCGAGAGATCCTTTACTCACGACGTAACGCGAGAGTGCGCCGGGCAGGCGAATGCGGAACCACCAGTTATCTTCACCCAGCAGGCTCAAGGAGACAACGTCTGCCGTTCCATCCACGTGGCCGAGAACGAAGTGACCATCAAGACGCGAGCTTGCGCGCAGCGGGCGTTCAAGATTCACCGGCGAGCCGGCCGCGAGATCACCGAGATTGGTTTTGGCAAGCGTTTCGGGCGCGAGGTCGGCAGAGAATGAGTCGCGCGCAAGTTCGACAGCCGTCAGGCATGCTCCATTCACGGCAATACTGGCGCCGAGTGCAGCATCCTGCAGAATCGCGCTGCAAGAGACGGCTAGGCGAGCACCGGTAGCACGATGTTCGAGCGAGAGAACGCGGCCAACCTCTTCGATGATGCCGGTGAACATCAGCCGCTAGCTCTTAATGAGAAAGGCCTCGACGGCGAACTCGTTGGGAGAGATGGGATGGAGCGTTACGCGATCGAACAAAATAGCGTCGGCGCGCCGCATCCGCCCCTGCCCGCCAGCAACCGGAAGGCTCTTCAATCCGCCCAATATCTTTGGCGCGTAATAGAACAGCACCTTGTCTGCAATCTGCGAATCGAGCATCGTCCAATTGACATGGCTGCCGGCTTCGACCATGAGCGAAAGATAGCGATTCTTTGCCAGATAATCGATGACCTTTCGCGGCTCCGTGCGTCCTGACGTTCCGTCTGCGATGAGAACTTCCACGCCGTGGTCTTCGAGAGCTTTGCGGCGCTCGGCCGGCGCAGCCGAAGTGCCCACAATCAGAACATCGTGATTCGCGGTCCTCACCATCTTCGAGGTAAGCGGAATGCGCAGTTGCGAATCGAGCACAATGCGCAGCAGCGGTCGTGCGCGCTCCAGGCCGGAACGATCCGTGAGGAGACAATCGTCCTCGAGCACCGTGCCCAGGCCGGTGAGAATCGCGTCCGAGAGATGACGCTCCTGCTGGACATTGGCGCGCGCGACGTCGCTCGTGATCCAACCAACGTTATCCTGCGGCGCAGCGATTTTGCCGTCGAGTGTAAGCGCGGCTTTCACCGTAACCAGCGGACGGCCGGAACGCATGAAATGCACAAATGCCTGGTTGATCTGCTCGGCCGCCGCGGCATGCTCCTGCTGGACGACAACATCAATGCCGGCGCTGCGCAGACGTTCGAAGCCTCGCCCGCTCACTGCGGGATTGGGGTCCTGCATAGGGGCGACAACGCGTGCGATACCGGAGCGAACGATCGCATCCGCGCAAGGAGCGGTCCGCCCTTGGTGCGAGCAGGGTTCAAGAGTGACGTAGAGAGTTGCGCCGCGCGCAGCCTCGCCTGCTTCGCGCAGCGCGACGATCTCGGCGTGATCGCGGCCGGCCCAGGTGTGAAATCCGCTGCCCAGCACGGCGTCATCGCGCACCACAATGGCGCCGACAGCCGGGTTCGGACTGGTCCGGCCACGTCCTTGCCGCGCCAGCTCCAGCGCTTGCTCCATGAAACCCGCCATAGCAGCTAATCGAACAGCGACTCAACGAATTTTTCCGGCTCAAACGGGAGCAGATCATCGATTTTCTCCCCGACTCCAATGAAACGGATCGGCAAATTGAGTTCGCGAGCAATCGCAACGACTACACCGCCCTTGGCTGTGCCGTCCAGCTTGGCGAGGATGATGCCGGTAACGCCCGCCGATTCGGTGAATTTGCGGGCCTGCTCGAGTCCGTTTTGCCCTGTAGTTGCATCCATGACGAGCCACACTTCGTGCGGCGAACCCGGGACCACGCGCTGGCAAGTGCGCCGCATCTTTTCAAGCTCCGCCATCAAATTCTCTTTCGTGTGCAGACGCCCGGCCGTGTCGATGATGACGTAATCGACGCCGCGCGCTTTTGCCGCTTGTAAGGCATCAAAAACTACCGCGCTCGGGTCCGCGCCCGTCTTCTGGCGAATCATCTCAACGTTCGCTCGCTGCGCCCACACTTCGAGCTGCTCGATCGCCGCGGCACGAAACGTATCGGCAGCGCACAGCAGAACCTTTCTGCCCTCACCCAGGAATCGATTCGCAAGTTTGCCGATGGTGGTTGTCTTCCCTGCCCCGTTCACCCCGACAAGCATGACAACGGCAGGCGGTGTTCTCACGACGCGTATTGGCGTTTCCGAGGAGCGAAGCACCTCGAGCAGTTGCTCGCGGATCAGCGACCGGATGCCGGTGGCGTCTGCTGTTTGCCGGCGATCGATCCGCTGCCGGATCGTCTCGAGAATGTCTTCGACAGTCCGCACGCCTAGGTCTGCCGTGATGAGCGTGTATTCGAGCTCTTCGAGGAGATCGGCGTCGATTTCTTTCTTGCCCGAAAGAACGTCTTCCAGCCGGTCGACCAGCCCGGAACGGGTCTTCTTGATACCGGCCTTCAGCTTATCGAGCAGGTCCGGTTCGGTCGGGACAGAGCCAAAAAGGGTTTGGATCGCCATGCGTGGAAAAGGGCGCAGAACGGACGCCTGAACGCCGCAACTACGGTTTTGGCTTCAGTTTAGCAGCAGCTCCGATGCCGGGCTGATGCGCTTTGGGCGCTTATACAACGCGGGCGTCGTGAGGCTCGGCAGTCGGGCGGTAAGCTACAGAAAAATCAACCCAGCCCGCGTTAATATTTGGCATTTAGCCACCATAGATTGGACATCGCCGCGAGTGCTGCGAGAATGAAGTTTACATCAAAATCTTTGCACCCGGTACCGTGAAAGAGTGTCTGAATGACTTTGCCGGCTCAGGCGAAAACGAAGCGCCGGTTGGCGTTCCTGTTTTCCATTCCGCTGGTGTTCAGCATTGTGTTTTTTTGCGTCGACGTAGCCGCCGAACACGCCGACATCGAAATGCTGAAGATCCGCGCCGTGTACAGCAGCGTGACCGAGCTGCGCAGCCTCGCGCGCGATGCCGAAGCGGGCGAACAGGGATTTCTACTGAGCAGTGACGAGCGTGACCTTATGCCCCTGGAACAGGGAGAACTGCTTCTACACACGCAGATTTCCAATTGCCTCAGCGCGGCAAAAGAGCGGCCGGAAGTTTTGCCGCAGGTACAGAAGCTCGCCTATGTGGTTGAAACTCGCTATTCCGAAGCGGAGCAGGTAGTGGACGTAGAGCGGACGCGCGGTGTCCCGGCCGCGCTCAACGTACTGCGGGCCGGGAATTCGCAAAAGACCATGGGCGAGGTGCTCTCGCTCACATCGTCTGTTCTGAATCAATTAGACAGCGAGAGCGGTAGCTATGAACGAGATGATCGCCGGCTCTATACACGGATCTTCGTGTTCTACGCTGCGAGCACGCTCATTATCATTGCGGTGCTGGCGTGGTTGTATCACGAACTGGTCTCCTATCTCCACGAAAGGGACGCTGCGCTGGGTCAGCTCAGGGCGGCGAACGCCAACCTGGAAGAGCGGATCGCCGAACGCACCCGCGATCTGACGGAAGCCAACCAGGAACTGCAGCAGTTCGCATATGTTGCCAGCCATGACCTGCAGGAGCCGCTGCGGACGATCACGAGTTTCTCTCAGCTTCTGGAGACCCGCTACCGCGGGCGGCTGGACGGCGACGCAGACGAGTTCATCGGCTACATTGTCAGTTCGGCGCGCCGGATGACGGACCTTATCAATGGACTGCTCGCGCTCGTACGATTGCGTAAGCCTGGGCAGCCCGGCATGCCTGTTTCGTTTGAAAAGATCCTCGAGGAGGCGGAGGTGGCGCTTCAGGCCGCCATACGCGAGAGCGGCGCTGAAGTCGAGCATGGTCCGCTTCCATCTTTATTGGTAGATGAAGTGCAATTTACGCAGGTAGCGCAAAACCTGATTGGAAACGCAATCAAGTACCGCCGTGAGGAGCCGCCTCACATCCGCGTGGACGCATCGAAAGTTGGTGAGGACTGGGTATTCTCGTTCCGTGATAACGGGCGCGGCTTCAACCAGCAGTTCGCGGAACGAATCTTCGGACTATTCCAGCGTCTCGGGAACGGCGGAGTGGAGGGCACGGGTATGGGGCTCTCCATAGCACGGCGCATTGTAGAAAGGCACGGCGGGCGAATCTGGGCGGAATCAGTCGAGGGCACCGGTTCCACGTTTTATTTCAGCCTGCCGCTCAGCCTGGAACGCAAGCGGACCGATGCCAATAATGAATATCCGAGCCCGGCGGTGCCTGTTTAGCAGCGCGTTGGCGGGTGAATTAGTGCGCTGCCGCGGGCCGGCCAGGCTGTGTCTTCTTCATGAAGAACACCAACGGCAGCAGCGCGCCGAACGCGAGGCCCAGCAGCCAGAAGCAGTCGACATACGAGAGATTCTGTGCCTGCACCTGAAGGTTGTGCATGACCAGCGCGTAAGGCGTATTAGCGGCAGGAGCAGCGTGCAGCGCTCGGGCCGCCGAGTCAATTGCCTGGTTGAAGTTTGGGTTGAGAGTTGTCGTGCGCTCCGTTAGCCGGCTCTGATGAAATTGGGCTCGGCGATCCAGGATCGTGGTAACCAGCGAGATCCCCAGGCTGCCGCCGACATTACGCGCCAGATTGATCAGCCCGGAGGCGGCGTTGTTCTTCGTGGGCGGCACGAACGCGTACGCAGCCGTGTTGATCGGAACGAACAGGAACGCCAGTCCCACAGCCTGAAAGCAGCGGGCCAAAACGGCATATCGAAAATCCATATAGATGTCGAAGGTCGACATATGGATCAGCGCAAGTGAAGTCACCGCCAGTCCGATACCGATGAGCCAGCGCGCCTCGAATTTTCCAAGCAAAAAACCGACGAACGGCAACAGAACCATCACAAGTAATCCCCCGGGAGAGATGGCCATGCCCGCTTGCGTCGCCGAATAGCCCATTACGAGTTGTAAGTACTGCGGCAGAAGAACCGTGCTGCCGAGAAGCACCACGCCAACCATGAACATCAGGAAGGCCGAGATTCCGAAGTTGCGGTCCTTGAGCAGGCTGAGATCCACCACCGGATCTTTTTGCCTGAATTCCCAATAGATGGCCAGCAGCAACCCTGCTATGGCGATGATAGAGGAGATGCGGATAAACGGAGAGGCCAACCAGTCGTCTCGCTCGCCCTTGTCCAGAACGATTTGCAGGAAGCCGAGCCCGAGCGCGATGAAAATGATGCCCCAATAATCGACGCGCAGTTTTGTTTTCATGCGAAGCGCGCGCTCTTTTAAGAAATATGGCGGATCTTCCAGCATGAACGAGGTGAGCAGCAGCGAAATAATGCCGACCGGGATATTGATAAAGAAGATCCATCGCCAAGTGAAGTTATCGGTAATCCAGCCGCCCACCGTTGGACCGATCGCGGGCGCGGTCACGACGGCCACACCATAAATCGCAAAAGCCATGCCGCGCTGCCGTGGCGGAAACGTATCGGCAAGAATGGCCTGCTCGCTTGGCTGAAGACCGCCTCCACCCACGCCCTGCAGGACGCGGAAGAACACTAGCAACCCG
>JAFAMM010000363.1 GCA_019233375.1 Acidobacteriaceae bacterium | reverse complement strand
CGAGGCGACCTTCTTCCAAAGCTTTGGGACCTTTCATTCGAGTGGTCCTCTGGAATATCGAGCGGGGACTTGAATTTGAACCAATCCGCACCGCTCTTACTCAGCCGGGGAAGTTTGACCAGGTCATAGTACAGAAGAAAGACCCGGAAGAAAAGCCTTTGACTAAAGAGGAGCAGGCAGAAGTCAAAAGTAAGCTTGAACTTTTGAAATACACGGATGTTTTGGTGTTAAATGAGGCGGACAAAGGTGTGATGCGAACCGAGTACCGGGACGTCACGCGCGAACTGGCGCAGGCTCTCAAGATGAACTATGCCTATGGCGTGGAGTTCATCGAGGTCGATCCGCTCAGCCTCGGGCTCGAGAAGGTGAAGATGCAAGACAAAGCGGCGGAAAGTGATATACAGAAATCGTTCCAGCCCGACAAACAGAAGTATCTCGGCCTGCATGGCACATCGGTGCTGAGCCGGTATCCGATCCGCAAGGCAGCGTTGCAGCGCCTGCCTCCTTGTTACGACTGGTACCTGGGCGAAAAGAAGGAAATTTCGAAGGTGGAGTCAGGAATGCGGGCAGGCTCCAATCTGGTTTTCATGGAGAGAATCGCCCGTGAAGTACGTCGCGGCGGCCGGATGGCCCTTATTGTTCAACTGGCGGTTCCAGAATCGCCGACAGGAACACTCACCGTTGTAGCCACCCACCTCGAAAATAAGTGCAAGCCCGAATGCCGTCGGCAGCAGATGGCACAAATACTTCAATGGATCCGGGCGGACCCGAATCCGCTCGTGCTGGCCGGCGACATGAATACAACCGGAACAGATTCCTCACCGACCTCTGTGACGAAGATTCTCAACGAGCGAATCAAGGATCCGGATGCATGGGCGAAAGATGCGGTGAAGTGGTCGACCGGCGCGCCGACAAGTTTATTGATGCCGCTGAATATGTTCCGAAACAAGAACGACCCGACTGGCTTTGATGTCCCCGTGGTCTCGCGCAAGAAAGAAGGAAAGATGTTTGGTGACCTGGAAGACTTCCGGTTCAATGACGGGCACACATTCGATTTCCGAGGCGAAGAGCGTCGAAGCGCGAACCATCGAGCAGGCACACTTAGTGACTCGAATGAGCGGGTATCGAAAGGTTTTCAGTTCACTTTCGCCATGGCGAAGACGTACGGCGGCTTGGTGGGACAGTACAAACTCGATTGGTTTTTTATTAAGGGATATGCCACTGATCCTGAGAAACCCGGAGGCAGCTATAAGTTCGCTCCCCATTTTGCGTGGACGCTAGAGGAACTGAATAACGCCCCGGATAAGCCGCTGTCAGATCATTTTCCGATGACGGTGGATTTGCCATTGCAGGAGCCGGGGTTGAAGTGATGTGAAAGGTGGACGATCCCAAAGGGGATGCGAACCTTATCGTGGTGCCACGCTGACTTCTTCTTTATGAGAAGGCCCGGGACTCGAGGGACCTACGCTCAAACTGGAGTTCTGAACCAGCGGACAGATCGGTCACGTACCCAAACGCACCGTGTGCTACCGATTTCCAGTTTACGCTTTGTGCTTGCGGTTTGGGTCGTACTCGGGCATTACGGGCTCCCATTTTTGGAGTCACCCCAGCGGACGCGGTTTTTATGGTCGCTGCGCGCCTTCCGAAACCTAGCCTTTGAAGGCTCGGCCGCAGTGATAGTTTTCTTTGTCATCTCAGGCTTCTGCATTCACTTTCCCCACCGCAAGACGCTAAAGCTAAGCTCCTGGCGAGCCTTTTATTTGCGCCGCTATGTGCGCATCCTGATACCTATGGCGGTAGCAATTGGACTGTCGATACCGCTGGGCATGAAGTTCGGACTATTCACGCAATCGATTCTCTGGAGTCTGTTGTGTGAGGAGATCTATTACTTGCTCTACCCACTGGTGCTCCGGCTGCGGGGTCGCCTAGGTTGGCCGATAGTGATGAGTATCGGTTGGGTGATTTCGCTCGCGACGATCCTTACAAACCCTTCTGCGAGATATTACCCTTCCTATGGGCCCTACTTAAACTGGGCGGTAGGTTGGCCCTGTTGGCTGCTGGGTTGTTGGCTTGCCGAGAGGCAGGAGAACGATCAATTCCTGCCGGTAAGCACTCTGCAAATCTGGGGCTGGCGTTCGGCGGCATACCTCCTCAGCCTTGTCACAGGCGCTTTGTCGTTTCATACGCCCCTGGGCCTCCCTTGGACATTAAATGCGTTCGCGGTATTTGCCACGTTCTGGCTCGAGCAAGAGATGCGATATTACCGTATGAAGGCTCGGACACCGTGGTTCGAAAGCCCAGGTGAGGCGAGCTATTCGATCTACCTGACCCACACTCACGGACCCGTTCTCCTTAGCACATTGGTCGTCGCCGATAAAGTCACACCAGGGACCTACTGGTTCGAGGCGATCATTTTATGTTTCGTTTTCTCGGTCACTTTCTACTGGCTAGTCGAGAGACCATGTCACGCTCTGGCGCGGCGAGTGGCCAAAAGTGTTGAGCGGTTCGGGAGTATCGCCGCCGCTCACCCGCCTTCCCCAAGGAGCCCGCGCCTTCGGAAGCCGTTGTAGCAGAAATTTCTTGTTGGGTTTGTTTGGCGTCCCCAAGGGGATTCGAACCCCTGTTATCGCCGTGAAAGGGCGGTGTCCTAGGCCGGGCTAGACGATGGGGACGCTGGGAGGATCTTGCTTCACTGTATCAAACCGTTAGCGCCGGCCCACAGCGGACCTGCCCGCTACAGCGTGTGGAGATACGCGAGGATATTCGCCTTGTCGTCCGCCGACAGCATATCTGCGTATGCGGGCATACCGTTCCCGCCGGCGTTAATCTGCGCCAGCACATTCGCATCGTTCACCGGCTTGCCGTTCTTCAGAGTCTTCCTCTTGAACAGACCTTTTAAAGACGGCCCCATTTTTGTCTCGTCGGTATCCACATTGTGGCAAACTGCGCACTGCTCAAACGCTTCTTTGCCCTTCGCTGGATCGCCCTTACCAGTCTTTTGACCAGCCGCAAGTCCAGCAGCTAAAAATGCCGAAAAAAGAACGGAACCTGCGGCTATCAATGTGTAGCGTCTCATGTGTGCAATCTCTCCTGGAAGTCCAACGTTTACAGTCTACATCCGCGAGGAAACGAGGTCAGCCCTTTAACCGCAGAAACCGTCGCGTATGAAGGGAGATTAACGCTGCCGGCGTCGATCGCGTTCTCGAAACACAAAGGGCGGCAACAAACGTCCAACTGTTTCGGGCCGTTAACTCTGGATCACCCGCCTCACCGTCCTTAGGCGATAATCAAGGCATCCGGTGGCTGATCCTGGTTGATCCCGGCACCTTCGTATCTAGTGTTTCAGGAAGGTATTGATGGTCTCTAGAGCTGTTTTTGTCTCTCTCCTCGCTGCGGGCGTGTCGCTCCCAAATCTTCGTGCTCAGGCGCCGCAAGCTGCCATCGCCAACATGACCCTTCCACCGAAGTCAGGCGCCGTCGAGTTATTCCCGGAGGCTGGGGTAAAGCCCGGCATGAAAGGAGTCGCCTGGACGGTGTTTCAGGGCAGCACGCCGGAACCCATGCCGGTAGAAATCATCGGCATCTGGCAGAACGCATGGGGTCCTCAACAGGACATTATCGTCGCCAAGCTTTCGGGTAAGGCCGAGCACACGAACGTAGCCGGCGGAATGAGTGGCAGCCCGGTCTATATAGATGGGAAACTGCTGGGCGCAATCTCGCTTCGGCTGAGCACGTTTTCTCCTGACGCCATCTGCGGCATCACGCCGATCAAGCTGATGCTGGATGTGAAGGAATTCGATCAGAGCCGGCCGAGCGACAGCCGGACACCGGAAAAAGTTCAGGTGGCGAGCGCATCGCTGCCCCTCCCGGATGGTTTGCTGGCAAGAGTCATGTCGGCGGGGGCGACGGGAAATCTGCCTGAAACCCCCATGATGACACCGATCGCGACTCCCATAACGATGTCCGGTTTCAGCGACGATGCCATCAAAGAGTTCTCGCCGATATTCAACCAGCTCGGACTGAGTGTTGCGCAAGGAGGAGCCGGCGGTGAGTTGGATTCATCCAAACCGGCCGCGGATTGGCGCACATCCATGCAGCCTGGCGACAGCATCGCTGCCGTTCTGGTTTCGGGCGACATGACTATGACCGCCGGCGGGACCGTCACGTATAACGACGGCAAGCGCCTGCTGGCATTCGGGCACCCCATGTTTAATCTGGGGCCCGTCGATATGCCGATCGCGAAAGACAGCATTATTACGACTCTTGCTTCGTCTTACCAGCCGACCAAAATGGGAAACGCTACGGAAGTGGTTGGCGCGTTGCGCCAGGACCGCCATAGCGGGATCGAAGGCGAGCTTGGCGCGACCGCACAGATGATTCCCGTTACCATGTGCGTGCGCTCGTTTGACCGCACGAATACGGTCCGTAAGTCACGCGACTTCCATTTCAATGTGTTCGTGGATCAGAAATGGACCCCGTACCTCATGATGGCGACACTGTTCAACTCGCTTTCCAATCTGAATGATTTCTCCGAGGAGGCGACTTATCGTTTGCATGGCCAGTTGCAGGTACAGGGACAGCAGCCGATTGAGCTGACGACGATGCAGGCACCGGCCGGAACGCCGGTGCCGACTCCGATGCTCCTGGCAGGCTGGTGGGGAGATAAGTTCAATCGCCTGTTTGTGAATTCCGATAGGTTGCCGAAGCTCGACACGGTGAACGTGACAGTGGATCTGCTTCCCGAGCGCCGTATTGCACAGATCGAGTCCGCCTGGATCGCCGATAACCGCGTTGCTCCGGGCAGCGAGGTTCCGGTGAGAGTTTTTCTGAAGCCCTATCGAGGCGAGCGGATCGAGCGCACGGTTACGGTGAAGATCCCGGCGGGTCTCAATCGGGGCGACCACGAAATTCTCTTCAGTGACGCCGATACATTGAGCCACTTTCAGAACATCGCCAGCTCGCTGAACCGCATTGAGGACATCCCGCAAACCGTTGCCATGCTCAATCAGGAGCGCAGCAACAACAGGCTTTATGTGTCCCTGATAGGCGCCCAGCCGACCGTCTATTCCGACGAAAAAGTGCTTCCCAGCTTGCCCGCCTCCGTGTTGAACGTGATGCAGAGCGGCAGGGCTACGAATCATGAGTTTGTCAGCTCGCCGGAGAGTGCTCACGAGCAGACCTCGGTCGCCTTCGACGAGGTGATCACCGGAAGCTACTCGCTGAAGATTCACGTGAACTGAAAAGAAGTGTTAGTTACTAATGTCCACTTACTCAGGCCCGCTACGGGTCGCGGTCTTCTTCTTGTTGGCCGCCGCTGCGAACATATGTTTCGCCGTCGATACACACGTATGGGAACAGTCCGATCAGTCGGATTTCGCTCGCGGAACCCCGAAACACCTGGCCCTCCGCAGCGACGGCCACATTACGCTCTCGCCTGAGTTTCGCGAGTTGGATAGCACGGGTGTTCCCTATCTTTGGGCGCTCGCTCGTGACTCGAAAGGAACGGTGTATTACGCCGGCGGCGCTCCCACGGGTTCGAATTCCAAGGTGTTCGCGCTTCCGCCCGGCGGTAAGCCGAAAGTTTTGGCAGAGGTGACGGGGCTCGAAGTACACGCGCTCGCCGTTGACTCGGAAAACCGTGTGTATGCGGCTGTGCTCCCAGATGCCAAGATTTACCGCATCGATCCATCCGGCAAGCCGCAGCTGTTCTTTGATCCGAAATGCAAGTACATCTGGGCCATGCAGTTCGATCACGCGGGCAATCTCTTTGTCGCGACCGGAGATTCCGGCATTATCTACAAGGTCTCACCCGACGGCGCTGGTACGAAGTTCTTCGATAGTCAGGAGACGCATACCCGCTCCATGGCGATTGACGACGAAGGCAACCTGATTGTCGGCACCGACCCGGGCGGCCTTATCATGCGAATCAGCACGCAGGGCAAGGGCTTCGTGTTGTATCAGGCGAACAAGCGGGAGGTGACCGCGGTTGCCGAGCATGACGGCGTGATCTACGCCGCGGCAATCGGCAGCAAGCCTAGCGGCATAGCAGTAAGCGGGCCGCCGCCCGTTCTCCCATCGAATCCTCCTTCAGTCAGTTCGACGGGGGTGCAACACGCGGGAACTCAGCCGCCAGTGGTAGCGCCGCCCGTGGGCTCGCTCAGCGCCGCCGTGACCGGCGGTTCAGAGCTGTATCGGATTCAAAAAGACGGGTTCGCCGAACGGATCTGGAGTTCTCCCTCAGACGTTATCTATGCCATCGCATTCGATTCGGCGGGCAAATTGATTATCGGTACCGGTAACAAAGGCGTTATCTATCGAATCGACTCCGACACCCTCTCCACTGAACTCTTAAACGCTCCACCCACTCAGGTCACCGCATTTCTGCCCGCCGCGAATGGCGTGATATACACCGCCACCGGCAACGTCGGAAATCTCTACTCTATTGGCCCGGCGCTCGAGTCCTCGGGAACTCTGGAGAGCGAAGTTCTGGATGCGGGTGATTTTTCTCATTGGGGCACCGCACAAATCACGTACAGGGGCAAAGGCGGCGGGGTTACTCTGGAAACGCGGAGCGGCAACCTCAACAACCCTGAGAACAGTTGGAGTTCCTGGAGCAAAACCATGGACAGCAATGCCGGCCTCTGCATTCAGTCTCCACCCGCGCGCTTCCTGCAATACCGCCTGACACTGGATCGCTCGCCCTCCGGCGAGTCACCCGAATTAACAACGGTAGATATTGCGTACTTACCGAAGAACATGCAACCCAGGGTTCAGCTGATCGAGATTGCACCGGTGAACTATCGCGAAGCGCCCGGCAGCTCGCAGCTCGAGCGGTCGGTCGCGGCATCGGGCTCTCCGCTGACACTCACGCTACCGGCATTAGGCTCCAAAAAGTCCGGCTCGAGCATCTCGACATCGGAGTCCAGCGGAAACACGCTGCAGTACAGCAAAGGTTTCATCACCGCGCGCTGGATCGCGACCGATCCGAACAATGATTCACTCGTATACACCGTCGAAATCAGACCTCACAATAGCTCGCACTGGAAGATCTTGAAGGATAGGGTCACGGACCGGTACTTCTCATTCGATGGGAACGCTTTTCCCGATGGCGAGTACGTTCTGCGCATTACAGCCAGCGATGCGCCTGACAATATACCTTCAGAGGCGCTAAGCTCCTCGCTCGAAACGGACCCGTTCCTGATAGACAACACTCCTCCCGAGATTTCGGAAGCGAACGTGGCAAAGAACGGCTCTAAACGCACTCTTACGTTCACCGCTCGCGACACCCTCACGGTCATTGACAAGGCAGAATACTGCGTAAACGGAGGCGATTGGGTATTGCTCCGGCCCGTGGACTTCGTCAGCGCTGCGAAAATCCTCAAATATCAGCTAACCGGAAATGCGAACGACACTATTGCGGTCCGCGTATTCGATGATAACGATAACGTGGTTGTGAAACAGTTCCCGTTAGAGTGAAAACAATAGAGTGAAAACAACGCGTATTCAGCTTTACCAGGCGAGTTTCCGAACTACTTGCTTGGCGCGCCGCCGCCGACACTCTCGACAGTCACCCACACCTCGTTTCCGAGCATGTCACGCGCTTGTTCGGTCTGTTCCATGGAGCTCTGTATCTTATCTTTGCCCCAATACTTCTCGAACAGACCCATGTAATCGGTTTTGGTCATAGCGTCCAAGCTGCTGTAGGCCTCGACGGTAATGTAATCGTATTCATGCGGGCCTGAAAATATTGGCCTCATCACTGACCAGGACTTGATCTGGCCGCTTTGCAGACGCCCCGCCTGAAGGGGCTTCCATAGATCCCGTTCCATTTTGACCGGGTCATGCCCGGGCCTGCTCTTCATGAACGAGATCTGATAGTAAGTTGTACTCTGATTTCCGTCTTGCGCGTGTAATGAGGGTAACCCCACCAGTGCACCGAGCATAAAACAGCAGACGCAGCTTCCAACTAGCAATAAGTGTTTCACCAGGAACCTCCGGGCGGGTACTGTATCACGATTCCGGCAGGCGCGGCATGGCGAGGTGGAGCATTGGCGAGGTGGAAAGTGCAGTACTTAGCGGCGCTTGGTCTTGATCACAACGGGCGTTCCTTCAAAATTGAATCGCTCACGGAGGCGGTTTACCAGGAACCGCTCAACCGAGAAGTGCATTTTGTCGGCCTGATCTGTGAACACGACGAATGTCGGCGGCCGGATGGATGCCTGCGTGATGTAGTAAATGCGGATCTCGCTTTCGAATTTCAACGACTCGACGAAGCGATTCAACTCGCCGGTGGTAATGCGCTTTGACGCAGCCTCAAAGCAGTGTTTGATGGTGGTTACAATCCGGTGGATGCCCTCGCCATTCTTGGCGGACGCGAACAGGACGGGTGCGTAGTCGAGAAATTTGAGTTGATCGCGGATCGCGTCCGTAAACGCTCGCTTGCTTTTCCCTTCGGCGGCGTCCCATTTATTCACGACGAGAATCACTGCTCGGCCTTCCTCGTGTGCATAGCCCGCGATGGTTGCGTCCGAACTGACAACGCCTTCGACAGCATCGATGACAAGCAGAACCACATTGGCCATGCGGATATGACGGCGCGCCATGACGACGCTCAACTTTTCCGTCATTTCCGTTGTTTTCCCTTTGCGGCGTATACCGGCGGTATCAACAAACCGAAAGAGCGTGTTTCCTTCCTGGATGCTTTCATCGACAGCGTCGCGGGTGGTTCCGGCAACCGGAGAAACAATCGCGCGCTCCGAGCCGACGAGTGCGTTCAGCAGCGTTGATTTTCCAACATTTGGACGGCCAATGATCGCCACCTTGATCCTTCGCTGCCCTGTTTCACCGTCGCTCTCCGCTTCGTCCCCTTCTGGCTGAATAACAGGGAAAGGAGCCGTTACGGTTGAGAGCAGATCGTCGAGACCGAGCTTGTGCTCTGCCGATACCGGAAAGGGAGCGCCGAGCCCAAGCGAATAGAACTCGGGAACCAGGTCTTCGCGGGACTTCGAGTCGATCTTGTTCACAACCAGCGTCAGCGGCTTACCCAACGGGCGGAGCAGCTTTGCGAGGTCGCGGTCAGAAGCTGTGATTTCGGTTCTGCCATCAATCACGTACAGAATGTGCGCCGCCACATCGAGGGCAACCTGCGCCTGCTTTAGGATTTCGCTCGGAATCAACGCGTCATCGTTCGGGATGATACCGCCGGTATCGATCAGGCCAAAGCGCTTGCCGCGGTATTCGGCTTCACCATAAATGCGGTCTCGCGTGATGCCCGGCTCATCGCCAACGATCGAGCGCCGGTTGCCCAAGATCGCGTTGAAGAGGGTGGATTTACCCACATTGGGCCGGCCCACGATAACGACCGTCGGAAGTGGTTCGTCTACCGTCATTTTCGTTAACAGCTTCGCACAGCAGCCACATGGAAACCCCGGCTGAAACTGCCTTACATGCGACCATGAAACTTACGGATGTCAGAAAATCAACCGATCAACACACGCAATATTGCCATCATTGCGCACGTTGACCATGGGAAAACAACACTGGTGGATGCCATGCTGCGGCAAAGCGGCATTTTTAGGGCGAATGAAGCCGTCGCCGAACGCGTGATGGATTCCAATGAGCTCGAGCGCGAGCGCGGCATTACGATTCTCGCGAAGACGACCGGTGTACGTTACAACGGGACCAAGATCAATATCGTCGACACACCCGGCCACAGCGATTTCGGCGGCGAAGTGGAACGCGCGCTGAAGATAGTGGACGGTGTGATGCTGCTGGTGGACGCGAGCGAAGGGCCGCTTCCGCAAACCAGATACGTTTTGATGAAGGCGCTCGAGGCAAAGCTTCCGCCGATTCTCGTCATCAACAAGATCGATCGCCCGGACGCGCGCATCCAGGAAGTATTGAACGAGGTGTATGACCTTTTCATTGACCTGGATGCGACCGAGGATCAGCTCGATTTTCCAGTAGTCTACACAAACGCAAAGGCTGGTGTCGCCAAGCTCGACCCGGATCATTCAACCGACAATCTGCAGCCGCTATTTGAAACGATCCTGGAAAAAATTCCGGCGCCGGGCGGCGATGCCGGCAGCACGCTGCAATTGCTGGTTGCCAATCTCGATTACAGCGAGTATCTAGGCAGGCTGGCGATCGGCCGCGTTTTCAATGGAACGCTGAAACACGGCGACGAGGTGGCCATTATAAAACTCGACGGCTCACAGCACAAGACTCGAATCACGAAGTTGTATTCGTTCGAAGGCCTGAAGCGCGTAGACGAGACGATCGGCAAACCGGGCGATGTGCTCGCGATAGCAGGGGTCGAAGGCATCACCATTGGGGAGACGGTGACTAGCGCGGAGACACCCAAGCCGCTGCCCAAAATCCAGATTGACGAGCCGACAATTGCCATGGCATTCACGATCAACAACTCGCCGTTTGCCGGCCGGGAAGGCGAATTCGTGACATCGCGCAATCTTCGTGACCGCCTGGATAAAGAACTGCTGACCAACGTTTCAATCCGTGTTGAAGAGGCGGGCGGCCCGGACACTTTCAAGGTGATGGGACGCGGCGAGTTGCAATTGGCAATTCTAATCGAGATGATGCGGCGCGAAGGGTATGAGCTGCAGGTCGGAAAACCCGAGATCCTTACTCGAAAAGTAGATGGAGTGCTGCACGAGCCGTTAGAGCTGCTGGTGATCGACTGCCCGGAAGAGTTTATCGGCGTGGTGATTGAAAAGCTCGGGAGCCGCAAGGGCAAGATGACGAAAATGGTCAATCACGGGTCGGGCCGCGTGCGGCTTGAGTTCCATATTCCATCGCGCGGTCTCATCGGTTTGCGGAGCGAGATGCTCACCGACACAAAAGGAATGGCCATTATGAACTCACTGTTTCATGGCTATATCGAGTGGCAGGGCGAGATTGAAATGCGGCCTACCGGATCATTGGTCGCGGACCGGGCCGGTGTGGCGACCAGTTACGCGATCTTCAATCTGCAGGAACGAGGTGTCATCTTCATCTCGCCCGGGACCGAAGTCTATGAAGGGATGGTTATCGGCGAGAACGCGCGCAACACCGATCTGGACGTGAACATCGTTAAGGAAAAGAAGCTGACAAATATGCGCGCTTCTACATCAGACGAGGCGATCCGGCTGGTCCCGCCGAAGATTCTGAATCTGGAGCAGGCGATCGAGTTCATCCGCGAGGATGAGTTGGTGGAGGTGACACCGAAATCGATCCGTCTGCGAAAGAAAATTCTGAAGGCGAATCAGCGTTAGCCCTCGAAGTCACTATATACTCGCTAACGGGGAACACCCGCTCTCTATCTCACGCTGAACCAGCGCGATGCAGCGAAAAGGACGGCTGCGCGCCGGATGAAGTCCACCCTCTAAGAATCTAAGGTCGAGAGACGACGATGTGGGCTGGGTCTACCGTATAACCCTCGTCACCAGCGATCTTAACCGCTGCGATGCGCAGAGTATCCTGGCTCGCGTCCTTAGGTTCATGCGTGTAACGCCGAATAACTTCCTCGCCAATTTGAATTCGAATCAGCCATCGCTTGTGTTGCTCATCGCGAGTGACTTCGACGCGGTCCGCTTCCATGTTCCTTAGCATGGCAGATTAGGACGGCCATCGGGAAAGACTTACTGAATGAAAGCCGTGAGAATATTGCGCGCCATTTGCTCATAAAGGGTCTAGCGGCCGTGCGTTATCTGCGGCCGGAACCGGAACCATAGGCCTGGTGCGGTATCATCTTAGCCACTTTCACTTGCGATGCGCATAACTCTTTCGCTTGCTTGCGCTGTTTTCATCTCAGCGGCTGATATTGCGGGCCAGAAGGTAGGACCGGATGCGGTATGGCAGCCGAAACCGGCAGATTGGCAGAATATGCGCGCGCAATGCCAAGCTGAACAATACCCGAATTATTCGAAGTGCCTGATATCGAAGCTGCAGAATGCGGGAGCGCCTGAAAGCGCCATTGCTTTTACGAAGTGGCTCGACGAGTACGGGCACGGCGACTTCGGATGGCTCACCCGTTATCGCAAGACGGGCGGCCCCGTCGGCATCGCCTATGTGGAATACCCGATTCGGGCCAATGAGAATCAGGGCTGGCTGTTCGTAAACGTGAACAGCGAGCCCCCAGTGATCGATCCGGATACGCTCGGCGCACTACCCCAGACGGATATGGAGCGGAATGCGACGTACGCCGCGCTAAAGCAGGCATCTCCTAATTTGTCGCTGTTTCCTGGTGACCGTAGTGAGAGCGCAGGGCCGCGTATTGAGCAACTGAATGGAAAGCAAATGCGGATTATCGTGAATTACAGGCTCGTGCAGGGCTGCCACGCCTGCGCTCGTGTGGGCATTGCACGGTTTGCCTTCCATTTCTCAGAGGACGGCAGATTTCTCGGGGCGCGGTTTTTGGACATTCAGCCTGTGGCGCAGGCTCAGCGCAAGTGACAAAAAGGATTCAAGCCTTTTCTCGGGCGTACAGCATGTACGAAATCGGCGGCGGCGCGTCGCCCTCATAGTACTGCAACACGCCGTCGCGGATTGCGCGGTCATTGGCGGTCATCCGTTCACGAGAACGCAAGAACTCCAGCCAGGAATCGACCACAAAAGTCTCGACAAACCGCTCGGGATTGCTTCCGTCCTGGTACACGCCCCAACGAATCGCGCCGTTGCGCATACGGACATCCCGCAGTTTGTGAATCGATTCAACGAACGGGTCGCGATTTTCTTTGTGCACCTGATACTCGACAGTGACAAAGACCGGACCATCGTCGTAACTCGGCTCGATTACGAGCTGGGGCGTGGGGCGGGACAGAGTGAACGGCCTCAAATCTGCCGGTTTACCCCGCAGCAGGTGCAATCCACGGGTTAACGGAATTGTTATAAGCAAACCGATGGCGGAGAACATCAGTGCTCTTGGAGTGGATATGTGTTCCGCCGTGAAGCCCCAGGCGACGCTGCCGAGCGCCATGCCGCCCTGAAAGATGGTTTGATAAATCCCGAGTGCTCGCGCCTGTACCCATGCCGGGATGGAGAGCTGCACGGCAACGTTGAAGGTGGACGTAGTGCTGGTCCAGGCGAAGCCCCCCGCCAGCAATCCAAAAATGATAAGCGGAGTGTTTCTGGCGAAGGCAAGGATAAACAAATTGATCGCCGCAACCACGGTACAGATAGCGACAATCTGGTCCGCTGAGAGCTTGTTTCGGACCGTGGGAAGACAGATTGCGCCGACCACCGCGCCGACTCCCAGGCAGCCGTTCAGAATGCCGTAGCCCACGGCGCCCTGGTGCAGATGCTGCTGTGCGACGACCGCCAACAAGGCCCACACCGCGCTCACGAAGAAGGTGAACACAAACGCGCGAATCAGGACGGCCTGCAGCGCCGGCGCGTATCGAACGTAGCGCAGTCCGGTGCGCATGGATCCGAGCATTCGTTCGCCGGGAAGGGCACTTTTAAATAGCGGCGTTCTGTGCCAAGCGTAAAGCACCCAGATAACCGCGACGAACGAGATTGCGTTTACAAAGAAGACCCAGCCGGCGCCGGCAGTCGTCGAGGTAAAGGCGGCGACCATCAGGCCACCGAGCGCGGGTCCTACTGCGCGCGCCAGATTGTATCCGGCGCTGTTCATCGCGATTGCGTCGGGTAGTTCCTGCCTGGGAACCAGTTCCGGAACAATAGCCTGCCAAGCCGGATTCGTCATCGCGGCGCCGATGTTGAGTAGAAAAGTAAGCGTCAGCAGCGACCACGGCGATACGATTCCTAAAAGCGTGAGAGCACTCAGGATTAGTACGGCGACAAGCATCCAGGTCTGCCAGAAAATCAGCAGACGGCGCCTGTCAAACATGTCAGCTGTAGCGCCGGCGGCGAAGCCCAGCATCAGAACGGGCAGGCTTGCGGCGGTTTGCATCAGAGCGATCAGCAGCGGCGAACGGGTCAGGGCTGTCATCAGCCACGTGCCGGCCGTGTCCTGCATCCACCCGCCGATGTTGGAGACAATCGACGCGATCCAGCGGTCACGGAACAACCGATGGCGAAGCGGCGCCCAACCGGATGTTGTTTGCGCGGGTTGAGTTTGTGTTTCGCTCACAGCTTACGGCCCGATGATAACAGCGGAACGCCCGGTGCCTGTCTAGCGAAACTCGTCTTGCAGTTGATCGAGAGCGCGCGCACCTGGGCAAAGCTGCTCGTACGGCAACTGGCAAAGGGGCACAGCGGAAGTATTGTTCTGCTCGTGCAGATTGTCCACCGTCTCGTCTATGAAAAGCAGCCCGGTGACGATCTCGGAGGAGTTTTTCTTGTCCAGCAGAAAGCTCATGACGCGCTGCCGGTCGGTGGGGTCATAACCTTCAGGCACAGAGCGGAACCTGACGATGTTGCCGTCGTGCATGGCTATGCTGGTGACGCCCTCTTCCGCAATACTGGTAACAATCTCTTCGCGAACGGGAACAAAGTCGGCTGCCGTGGCCTTGAGCTCGTTTTTGCGCGTATAGAGATAGCTCTTGGTCGATCCAGAATGATCGTTGAACGTGACGCAAGGGGAGATGACGTCGACCAGTGCCAACCCCCGATGCGCGAACGCAGCCCTCAGGATCGGGACCAAGTGTTCCTTGTCACCTGAGAATCCGCGGGCGACGAAGGTTGCGCCGAGGCCGAGCGCCAAAATCACGGGATCAATGGGCTGGAACTGGTTGGATTCCCCGCGTTTGCTTTTTGAGCCGACATCGGCTGACGCCGAAAACTGACCTTTGGTGAGGCCGTAAACGCCGTTGTTCTCGATCACGTATACCATCCGCACGTTACGGCGAATGGCATGGCACATGTGACCCAGGCCGATCGAGAGCGAATCGCCATCACCGGAGACACCGATATAAGTAATGTCCCGGTTAGCGGCGGCCGCGCCGGTTGCGATCGCGGGCATCCGCCCATGGGCGGAATTGAATCCGTGGGCACCGTTGGCGAAGTATGCAGGTGTTTTCGATGAACAGCCGATGCCGCTCATTTTGCCCAGCATGTGCGGAGGCATGGCGATCTCCCAAAGCGCTCGCACAATCGCAGCCGTGATGGAATCGTGCCCGCATCCGGCGCAGAGCGTCGACATCGTTCCTTCGTAATCTCGTATGGTGAGCCCAAGCTCATTCGTCTGCTGGCTGGGGTGCCGGACGACCGGCTTCGCAATCGATGGCATTGTTATCCGCTCCGGCCCTTCATCTTTCCTGCGATGGTGAGTTCCTGGACGTGCTGACTTACTGACTCCACAACATGGCGCGCGCTGAGCGGGAACCCGCCGTATGCCAGGACAGAGCGCAGCCTGTCCTTCGGCACACAGGTCTCCAGCACCAGGAGGGCGCGCAGCTGCGCATCCCGGTTCTGCTCGATGACGAAGCAGACGTCGTGAGCGTACAGAAACTCCTCGACGCTCTTGTGGAAGGGAAAGCCGCGGATGCGAAGATAATCGGCGGTGATGCCGCCGTCTGCCAGAAGATCCAGCGCCTCCCGGACAGCCGGATCGCAGCCGCCAAGGGTGATGATGCCGATTCGGCTACGAGCAGTGTCCTCGATCTGCGGTAATGGGACGGCATCCGCGGCGGAACGGTGTTTGCGCGCGAGCCGGTCCATGACTTGCTGATACTCGTCCGGCGTTTCGGTGTATGCGCCTAGCTTATTGTGCCCGGAACCCCTTGCGACGTATGCCCCTTTCGGGCTGACGCCGGGGAGCGTGCGCGGCGTGACGTGGTTTTCATCCTCGTCTGAGTAGCGGTAGAACTTCGGAAGGCGGTCCAGATCTTCCTTTGAGAGAATCCGGCCGTGATCCGGCCGGTAACTGTCATCCCAGTGTAAGCGCGGTACAACCCAATCATTCATTCCGATATCCAAATCGGAAAGGATGATGACCGGAGTTTGGAAGCGCTCCGCGAGATCGAAGGCCTTCACCGCAAATTCGAAACATTCGCCCGGGTTTGCGGGAAACAGGAGTATATGCTTGGTATCGCCGTGCGAGGCATAAGCGCACTCGAGCAGATCGCCCTGTTGCGTGCGCGTCGGCATGCCGGTAGAGGGCCCGACACGTTGCACGTCGATGATAACGGCCGGAATCTCGGAGTAATACGCCAGGCCAAGAAGTTCATTCATGAGCGAAATTCCGGGACCCGACGTAGCTGTGAAAGCGCGCGCCCCCGCCCAACAGGCGCCTACGACCATACCGATCGCTGCCAGTTCATCTTCCGCCTGGAGTACCAGGTAATTATGGCGTCCGGTCTCCGGTTCCCGGCGGTAGCGTTCGCAGAATTCTCGAAACGCGTCCATGACAGAGGTAGACGGCGTTATGGGATACCATGCGGCGACCGTCGCCCCGGCATAGACACAGCCCAGCGCCGCAGCGGTGTTTCCGTCAATTAGAATCTTGTCGCGGTTCGCATCCATGGTCTGAACGTGGAACGGCAAGGGACAGGAGAAATGCTCGCGCGCATAATCATAGCCGATGTGCAGAGCCTGGCGGTTCGATTCGCGCAGCGCCTTCTTCCCAGCGAACTTCTCGTCGAGAAGTGTCTCGATTACGGCCATGTCGATGTCGAGAAAAGCGACGAGCGCGCCCGCATAGGCGATGTTTTTGAGTAGCGTGCGTTCCCGCGGATTGCGGAAGCGCGAATTGCACATCTCAGCCAGCGGGATGGGCAGAAATTGTGCATCATCTCGCCAGAGCGCACGATCGAGCGGCCAGCTCGAGTCGTACAGCACGTAGCCTCCGCGCCGCACCTCCTGGATGTCGCGCGCGTACGTCTGGGCGTTCATGGCGACCATCAGGTCGTAATCGAGCGAACGCGCGCCATAGCCGTCTTTGCTAACGCGAATCTCGTACCACGTCGGCAGGCCCTGGATGTTAGACGGAAAGAGATTCTTGCCTGAGACCGGAACGCCCATCCGGAAAATGGCCTGCATCAAAAGACCATTTGCGCTTGCGGATCCTGTGCCATTTACATTCGCCAGCTTGATGGCGAAGTCGTTTATGCCATTACGGGAACGTTGCTGCACGCCTTCACGCCTGCATAGGGAATAATCAGCTCGAATTTCTGCATGTCCCATGCCGCCGTGGGACAGCGCTCCGCGCATAAACCGCAATGAACACAAACGTCTTCATCTTTGACCATGATGCGGCCCGTCTGTGGCAGCTCGGCTGATGCATATAACGGCTGATCCGGGTTCAGAGCCGGAGCCGAAAGGCGGCTCCGAACATTCCTCTCGTCGCCATTGCGGGTAATCGTCAAA
>JAFAMM010000328.1 GCA_019233375.1 Acidobacteriaceae bacterium | reverse complement strand
CGCTCCTATATTCTGGACCACATCCAATTCGCGCGCTCCTTCAAGGAGAGCTGTTTCCGCTTCAGCCAATTTAACCCGTGTCTGATTTGCGCCGAGCGGAAACCCGATTACCGTGCACACGGCAACGGACGACCCGGCGAGGCGCTCGGCCGCAAACGGTACCCAGTAAGGATTGATGCACACAGTAGCAAAGCGGAAGCGCACGGCATCGAGGCAAAGAGCGGCAATGTCCTGCAGCGTGGCTTCGGGTCGCAGGAGAGTATGGTCGATGAGCGAGGCTACGCTCGCCGCATTCCCTAATTTCTCATCGGTTGTCACTGATATGAAGATTCACGCGGCGGCAGCCGGGTGTCAAGGGCACGTACGTGCGTCAAGCATACCACGCGCTGGTTTGCTGACGCGTGCGTTTCATGCTTGGACAGCCTCGAGAGATTGGAGCGCCTGCAGAATGGAGGAGTAGGCGTATCTGTCGGCACAGTTTGAGAGGATACTTCCCACCGCAGGGTCTTGTTCTGTAATGCGGCTGATAACGTGTGCAATCCCGTCTATGTCGAGCGAAATAACTGCTTCAGCGAGTTGTTTGCGGAGGGTTGCCGGCAAACGTGCCAATATCTGCGGATTGAGCAAGCTGGGGGGCTCTCCCGCGGCAGCGGCCCGGTACGTGTAGCGCACCCCGAGATGGCGCGCCAGGCAGTCGAATATATCTTCCGCCCGGAACGGCTTGCTCACATAATCATCGACGCCGGCCGCCAGCGCTTGAGCGCGATATTCGGCAAAAGCGAAAGCCGAGAGCATACTGATCTTTACGTTCCTACCGCCATCGAGTTCCCGTATACGCCGCGCCGCCTCCGTGCCATCCATGCCGGGCAGCCGCCAGTCCATCCAGATAAAGTGCGGGCGCCAGGCCAAGAATCTTTCGATTCCGGTTGCACCGTCCATAGCGACTTGCACCTGAAAGCCCGCATCTTCCAGCAGGCGTTGCAGCAACAGCCAGTTTTCTTCCTGGTCTTCTATAATCAGTACGCGATAGGCGGGCTGCCCCGGCTCGAGCCCGATGATGCCTCCGCGATGGACAGCGGCGGCCGGCATGTCCCATGCGTCCAACTTCCGTACAGGAATCTCCACGCGAAACAATGAACCGCGGCCCGGCGTGCTCTCGACCTGAATTGTGCCGCCCATCAGCTCCACATACCTCTTTGTGATCGCGAGACCCAGCCCGGTCCCTTTTTGCCGCGCTAGCCTGCCGGCTTGAACGAATGGGTCGAAGATGCGCGTCTGCTCGCCGGCAGCGATCCCGATTCCGGTATCTTGTACTTCGAGCACCAAGCGGCAGTATTGTGGGTCCTCGGCCGGTTGAGTGCCGCCGCGCACAGAAACCCAACCATCTTCGGTGAACTTGACCGCATTGCCGATGAGGTTCAGCAGGACCTCACGCAGTTTCTGCCCATCAGCCTCAAGGAACGGCCAGAACTCAGGGGCTCGCATGACCAACAGCTCAAGACCCTTTTCCTCAGCCCGCAAGCGCATGAGATCCGCCACGCCGTTCACCAGTTCGCCGGCATCAATAGGCGCGTTTTCGATTGCGACGCGGCCGGAATCGATCTTGGCCATATCCAGTACTTCATTGATCAACGTGAGCAGATGTTCGCCGCTGCGGTTGATCGTTTCAAGGTCTTTGCGCTGTTTCTCGGACACGGCATTGTCGCGCAGGAGATTGGAAAAACCGAGAATCGCGTTTAAGGGAGTGCGCAGCTCGTGGCTCATATTTGCGAGAAATGTGCTCTTAGCCTGATTCGCCAACTCGGCCGCTTTTCTTGCCTCCTCCGCCGCATTCTTTGCAAGCTCCAGTTCATGAGTCCGCTGGAGCACCTGCATTTCGAGCCTGGCGGCCTGCAGTTCCAGATGCTTGACGCGTGATCGGTAGATCGCCAGGATCAGACCGGCAATGATTATGCCGGCGAGGGTTCGAAACCACCATGTCCCCCACCACGGCGGCAGCACAGTGATGGCGAGAGCAATGCCTTTGGTGTTCCACACGCCGGCATTGTTCGAGCCCTGCACTTTGAATGTGTACTTCCCCGCGGGAAGGTTCGTATATGTGGCGCTGCGGCGCCCGCTGTCCACCTCGTTCCACTGCCTCTCGAATCCTTCCAGACGGTAGCGATAGCGATTCATTTCCGGAGCCATGTAACTTAAGGCGGCGAACTCCAGCGTGAAAATGCTTTGACGATGCGTCAGCATAAGCGAATCAGTGGCCCAGATTGAGCGCTTGAGCGGCGATTCCTTCCCTTCGCGCACCGGTTGATTGAACAGGAGGAAGTCTGTCAACACGACAGATGGGACGTAGTGGTTCTCGAAAATCCGATCCGGATCGAATACAGTAACGCCATTGCTGGAGCCGAACACCATTTTGCCGTCCGCCGTCTGGCAGCTACCTTCCGGACCGTACGGGTCTTCTAAATTGCCGGCCAGGCCATCTGATTCGGAATAGTTATGAAACGTTCTCCCGTCCGGGTCAAACCGGCTGATCCCGTTGTGCGTGCCCAGCCACAGGTATCCGTGACGGTCCTCGAGAATCGATTCGATGTCGTTATCCGGCAGACCCTCGTTTCGAGTAAAAACCGTAAAGCTTCCGCCGCCCTCGGCGATCAAGTTGAGCCCGTTGTGCGTTCCTATCCACAGTCGTCCCCTCCTGTCTTCCCGGACGGCAGTTATCTTGTCATTGCTGAGGCTCTGAGCATCTTCCGGGTTATGCCGATAACTCGTGAACTGATGGGTGGCTGCATCGAAGCGAATGAGCCCCCGGCCCGGAGTGCCCGCCCACAGCATACCGGCATGATCTTCAAACAGCACAGGTAGCGACGAATCCGTGTCGGGGACATCGTTCAAATACGTAGTAAAACGTCCTGTTCTGGCATCGAACCGATCTAATCCTCCTCCCTGCGTTCCTACCCACAGCGTCCCTCGCTCATCGATCAGCAACGAAACGACAGAGTCGCTACTGAGACTGCCAGGATCCTTTGGATCGTGGCGGTACGTGAAGAATCGTCCCGTTTTGCGATCAAAACGGGCTAGGCCTCCGCCATACGTCCCGAACCACATCGTGCCCAATCGATCTTCACGGATGGCGGCAACCTTGTTGTATGAAAGGCTAAAGGGATTTCTGCGATTGTGCTGATAGAAAGAATATTGTCCGGTTCGCGCATCGAACCGGTTGAGGCCGTCTTCATCCCCGATCCAAAGGGATCCCTCATTGTCTGCCTGCACGGACCAGATCATGTCGTTGTGCAGACTGTTCGGGTTGCCGGGCTCGTGCTTATAGTCCACAAACGAGGGTGGCCCAGGCTGGAAGCGGCCGAAGCCGTTTTGCGTCCCAACCCACATCTCTCCTTCGGCGTCCGCGAACACCGTATAGACCGTATCGCTCGGGAGGCTGTTCGCGTTTCCGGGTTCATGGGCGTAACGAGTGAGCGTCTTGCGCTCGCGGTCGAACCGCAGTAATCCGCGATCAATTGTAGACAGCCAGATGCGGCCGTCCCGGTCTTCAAACAGCCCCTGTACACCCGCAACGCTTTGAGCCGACGGTTCCTCGGTGTGAAAGGAATAGTGCGTAAACTCTCCCGTTTCGACGTCGAGGGCACTCAAGCCGCTGCCCATCGGCGATGCCACCCATAGCGCGCCTGAATGGTCTTCCAGTACAGAGGTGACGTAATCGTGGCTAATGCTGCGCGGGTTTTTCGGGTCGTGCAGGAATCCCTTAAACCGGCTCGTTGCCCGATCCAGTCTATTGAGGCCGGTTGTCGTGCCAACCCACAGGTTCTGCCTCCGATCTTCGTAGATACAGATAATGTCATTCCCGCTCAGGCTGCCGTTATCCAGGGAATCATGCCGGTAGTGGACGAAGGTCCCGGTGGCCGGTTCCAGGCGATCAAGCCCGTCGAAGGTACCCACCCAGAGATTGCCGCTACGATCACGGTAGATGCACTGCACCAAGTCATTGGCCAGGCTTTTGGGGTTATTGGGTTGGTGGCGAAAGTGAGTAACGGTGTTCCGGCTGGGATCGAGCCTGTCGAGCCCTCCCGCTTTGGTGCCGATCCAGAGACTGCCATCGCGGTCCTCGTAGATGGCGATTATGAGGTCGTCACCTACCGTATTAGAGTTCCCTGGTTGATGCCGGTAAGGCGTGAGACTGTAGCCGTCATATTTGTATAGGCCGTCGGAGGTCCCGAGCCACAGAAATCCGTAGTTATCTTGCGCAATATTGGTTATCCGGCTCTGCAGAGACTCTCCGTTTAGCGTCACGCGGCTAAAGCGGATATCCTGTTTCTCGACGACCGGGGGCTTTATCAAACCATTCACGTGCTCTGACGCGGCGGCACACGGAAGTCCTACAATCATGCCGGCCAACATTCCGAGGCTTGAGAATAGCGCTGTTCGCGGTCCGTTCACGTTTGCATGGCTTCCGAAGGTTGGAGCACCGGGAGAATCGACGAGTATACGTCTTTTTCGGCGTACTGGGAGAGTATGCGGCCGGAGACAGCATCGTGTTCGGAAACGTGACGAATCACGCTGGCTGTGCGGTCGATATCGAGCGAAATCACCGCTTTCATCAGCTCGTTCCGGAGGTGTGGCAGTAACCAGCCGGCAAACAGATTTTGCCCGGCGTGCTCTCGGTTTGATGGTCCCACTCATCAGCCCGATAAAGTTTCTTTCTGATCGCTAGCCCCGGACCTTTGCCCTTTCGCATAGAAATGCTCCCTCTTAGACAAACGGCTCGAACATACGCGCCAGCTCGTCTCTTATGATGCCGATTCCGGTGTCCTTTACTTCGATTATCAACCGGCAAGTTGTGCGTCCTTGGTTGACCGGCTGCCAACGCATCGAGTGACGTTCCCGGCAGATGTTCGCCGCTGTGATTGATGACCTCCAGATCCCTGCGGTGTTTCGAGAAAACGCCATGAGGGCGAGGAAAATGGCTTTCGCCCGATTGGCTGCCCCGGCCGCATTCTTCGCGAGTGTGTACTTCCCAGCGGGAAGATTCGTATATGTGGCGCCGCGCCGCGGCCAGTTACACGTGGCGTCCCGCTAACATCTCATTAGCCAACGCAACGGACGCCACGTGGAAAGCGGCGTCGATCGGCTTTGCATTCCAGATGTTCTGACAGTACTCGCGTATTGAGCGGTCAGAGGAGAATTTGCCCATCCGGGCAACATTCAATATCGACATTCGTGTCCATTGCTCCCGGTCACGATAGGCCTGGTCCACTTTTGACTGGCATTCCCGATATGCCTGGAAGTCGGCCAACAGCATGTAGGCGTCCTGCGTAAGCAGGGAATCGACGATAGGACGGAAGAGATCGCGGTTTCCAGGCGAAAAAACTCCCGATGCGATCTGGTCGAGCGTCTCCTTCAGCACAGGGTTCGCTTCGTAGTAGCGCCGTGGATCGTATCCGCTGCGTCTCAATTCAAATACCTGCTCAACTGTTAGTCCGAAGAGGAAGAAGTTCTCTTCACCTACCTGCTGGCGAATTTCGACATTGGCTCCATCCAGCGTGCCGATCGTGAGCGCACCGTTCATTGCAAACTTCATGTTGCCGGTGCCCGATGCCTCCTTCCCGGCCGTCGAAATCTGCTCGGAAAGGTCGGCCGCAGGATAGATCATTTGCCCATTCGTCACGTTGAAGTCTGGGAAGAAAACCACCTTTAGCCGCCCACCCACCGCCGGGTCGCGATCGATCACCTCGGCTACGGAGTTGATGAGCTTGATAATCAGCTTCGCCATGAAGTAGCCGGGAGCCGACTTGCCCCCGACGATTAATGTCCGCGGAACGACGTCGATTCCAGGGTTCCTTCTGATCTCGTTGTACTGGCTGATGACGTACAGAATGTTCAACAATTGACGCTTGTATTCATGGATGCGCTTGACCTGCACGTCGAAGAGGGTTGCGGGGTCGATCGTTGCTCCGGTGCGTTCGTTGATCCATGCTGCCAGCGCACGTTTGCGCGTTTGCTTCATATTCCACCATGTGCTGCAAAACGAGGCGTCGCGAGCAAACGGCTCCAGCTTTCGTAGTTCTTCCTCGTGCGTGAGCCACTCTCCTCCAACTTTGTTGCAGATGAGCTGGCTCAGCTCGGGGTTGCTGAGCGCCACCCACCGCCGCGGCGTCACGCCATTCGTTACGTTCAAGAATTTTTGCGGCCAAAGCTCATAGAAATCGTGCATTACGGTTTTTTTGAGTAACTCTGAGTGCAACTCCGCAACGCCATTCACAGCGTGACTGCCGACGGTCGCCAGATACGCCATGCGTACATACTTCTGATCGTTTTCATCGATCAGTGACATGCGGCTAATCTTGTCGTTGTCGCCGGGATACCGGGAGCGCACTTCGTCGAGGAACCGGCGGTTAATCTCGTAGATGATCTCGAGGTGGCGTGGGAGCATGCTGGCAAATAGCGGCAGCGGCCACTTTTCCAACGCTTCGGGCAAAAGCGTGTGGTTCGTGTAGGCCAACGTCTTCTGAGTGACATCCCAGGCTTTGTCCCAGTCCATGTGGTGCTCGTCAACCAATAGCCTCATCAGTTCGGCGACCGCGATGGAAGGATGCGTGTCGTTCATTTGCACCGCGAAGCTCTCATGAAGCGTCTCGATGCTTTCGCCCCGCAACTGTTGAATCCGCATCATGTCCTGAAGGGAACATGAAGTGAAGAAGTACTGTTGCGCCAGCCGAAGCCGCTTCCCGGCTTCAGGTTGATCGTTCGGATAAAGGACTTTGCTGATAGTCTCGGAAGCGACCTTCTCCTCGACCGCTCTGTCGTAATCGCCGATATTGAACGCTTCGAGGTCGAATTCGTCAACTGCTTCCGACGCCCACAGCCGCAAAATATCGACGACCCCGTGGTACCCCGCGATCAGCGTATCGTGCGCTATACCCAGTACGACCTTGGCGGGAATCCAATGAACACGAAGGTTTCCGCCCTCATCGTGATACCACTCTGTGCGGCCCCCTTCGCCAACCTTGTATGAGATCTCCGGCCGGCAGATCTCCCAAGGATTGCCGAAGTGTAACCATTTGTCAGTCTTTTCTACCTGCCAACCATCCCGGATCTCCTGGCGGAACAGACCGAACTCGTAGCGAATGCCGTAACCGATCGCGGGAACGCGCAGAGTCGCCAGGGAATCCATGTAGCACGCGGCAAGCCTACCCAAGCCGCCATTACCGAGACCCGGCTCCGGTTCCTGCGCTATGAGACTTTCGAGGTCAAGACCAAGTTCGCGAAGCGCTTCTGTGACGGGTACGCGAATTCCGAGATTGAGAAGATTATTGGCCAGTTGTGGGCCGATGAGAAACTCCGCTGAAAGATAGCTGACGGTCTTAATGTCTGCCTTCCGCAAAAGCGTGATAGCGTAGGTCCATTGAGCCATCATCCTGTCACGCACGGTGTAAGCGAGCGCCATGTACCAGTCGTTCGGCGTGGCAATTTCTGGTATGCGGCCCTGAATGAAATAGAGGTTATCGAGTATGGCCTGCTTCAGGTCGGCCGTGCTGTTTCCGATGCGAGCTTCATCTAGGAGGGGTGGCATAAGATACCTGTCAAGAATTGTCGTTCATTAATGTGTTCTTCGTGTGAAGGTTTGAGAGCGAGAGCGAGTCGAGGCGAAAGCGAGGCTCGTCAGGCAGTCGCTAATGCGAACTGCGTTACAGACCTACCGGACGCCAACTTTTATCCGGATTGAATTCTGTTATTGCTGCTGCGAGCTGGTCGGTCGTTTTGCCAAGGTCTTTCTGGTACACGACGCCGTCTTGGTTAATCATGAACGTCATGATCCCGGAATCGCCGTATTTCGCTGGATACGCGAGCACAGCAAATCCGCGCGTCATCGTGCCGTTAACGACGTAATCTTTCGCCCCGCCTTTCGCGTCTGAGCCTTGTTTTTCAAGCATGCGGAAGAAATAGCCGTGAAACGGCTGATGGGAATCCGGCTTCAGGTTGTAGCCTTCGCTGGTCGCAAAAGCCACCAGCGGCCCCAGAGGGCTTTTCGGTTGGCCATCCGCCGATTGCCAGTAGAGCCCATTCTGCTTTCCCTCGTCGCTGATGAATTTCTGAGCGAATTGCTGCGTGCCGTCATGACGCTGCGCGTAGTATTGCAATTGTGCCTCGCCGATGGCCGCGCACACATCAATTGCTGCCAGTTCGTTTCGGCCGATGCGCCGAGCAAACATCTCTTGCTTGCCGGCCTCTGTGTCAAAAAACCACTGGCCCGCGCTGTTTTTCATTAATGGAATCGGGAACGCTTTGTTGTCTGTGCCAGTCAGCAGAATCTGGCTTCCGTTCACCAACGTGCGCCAACGGTGCATGACGTCGTAATCGGAAATGAATCCTTTAAACGACGCTTGATCCTGCTGCGGATCTCCAGAGTAAATGAGATCCTTCGCACCGGCGCCGAAGATTTTCAGCAACTCCTGACCGTTATCGGATTTAACAGCGTTGACGAGCGCCTTCGATGCGTCTTCTGGCGCCGCAAACGACATAGCCGTGGTAGGCGCCTGCGTCGCTGCCGGCTTCTCCTGCTTGCCGCAGGAATGCAATGTCAACGCAACGAATGAGATTACAAACAACGCCGGCCAGCGGCGGCGATTGCTATTTTTCATCGACATTGTGGTCCTCCTCCATACAAGCAATCGCCGCCCTAACGGCGAAAGCCGCCTCCTCCGAAGCGGCCTCCGCCGAATCCGCCACCGCCGAAGTGCCCGCCACCCCAGCCACCGCCTCCTCCATGACTCCCCCATCCCTGCGCGCTTGCGCTCCGGTCGCCCCAGCCGCCACCGCCGAAGCTCGACCCCGAATGGTCTCCATAGCCACTGAATGCCGTGTCATGACTTCCGGTATCCTGCGATCCCCAACCCCGGGCCGCATCCGAATTGGACCAGCCTGACTTGTCCCACGAATTAGCGGAAGCCGTGTCGCCTCGATTCACGTTGACGGTGTTGCCGCTCACGTTGGTGTTGTGGTTAAGGTTGTTATCGCCGTAATGTTCATTGCCGCTGTTGTAGTTGGAATGCTGATACCCATTGTTGTAATTCGGATGCTCATACCCGTTGTTGTAATTCGGATGATAGCCGGAAGAATTGTAGTTGCTGTTGTAAGGGTGGTAGCCGTAATTGTTATAGCCGTTGCCGTAATAGCCGCCGTGCCAGGCGGCATTCCCGTAATACGGCGCCCCGTGATAATAAGCCCCGTAATAACCGCCGTGCCAGCCACAATTCCAGCTGCTCCAGCCCCAGCTGCAGCAACCGCCGCTCGCTAGCGCTCCGACGGCGATTCCGGCTCCGAATGAAAGCAACCCGGTCGCCACCAGGTCACCGGTGCTGTATCCAGGAGTCGTGTAGGGCGTTCCATACACGACAGTGGGATTGTATTGAGGGACGTAAACCACCTGAGGATTCGTTGGCTGGATCACGATAGTTTGCGGCGATTGCTGCACGACGGTTATCTGTGAACCTGACTTGAGATTCCCTGCCGCCTTCGCCTGTGCGCGGAGCGTCTGAATCGCCTGCATCACTTGCGATTGCTGGTTGTGATACGCCTCGCCCAATTGAGACGTCCAACTCAGGTTCTGCGCCATGTTGTTCAGCACCGATGGGAACTCCGTAAGGGCTTTTACGCTCGGATCCCAAGATTGTCCATTAACCGCCTGCAGGAGGGCGCTACCGGTCAGGTTCTTGTTCTGGCTCAGCCAATAATTGGCCACGGCGACCTGATCCGGAAATGTCGCGCCATTCAGGATCTGAGCCACCAAGGAGTCTGGATACAGTGCAATAGGGGCTACCAGAGATTGAAGCTCTTGCGCGGACAATGGTGCGCCTTGGCCTGTGTAGGACGAAGGAGCTCCTAATGCCGGTGCCGGCCCTTGTGGTTCTTGGGCCTGCAAAGTTGGCCCTAAATCCGAAATTTGGGTCAATACGATCAGCACGCTCAGCAGTTGGGGAAGCAGCTGGTACAGGACTTGAGTGATGCCGTCAGGTCTGTGCATGAACGCCCTTTGAGTCTCCGTTATGCCACGATGTTTACATCATCTGGGGGTCTTATTATTTGTTGACCTGCACATCTCAATAAATCGAACCTGTTGATTTTGTAACTCCCTATTCCTTCGCGATGCATCTCCCGCCAAGAGCCGGAAGAGCCTCGATGAGGCGATCAATCCTCATTGAGCAGCCGCGGTGTTGGACTTTGTAAAGTTGCCAGCTGATTAGCCGCTCTCCTTCCATTCTGGAAGGGCTAAAGTCTTGCAGATTGGAGCCGCGCTTGAAAATTAAACCAGCAGCTTATTTTCTTGCTTTGGTTTTTTCCTTTCCGCTCTTCGCCCGCGATAGCACTGACACCATTGTTATGAAGAACGGTGATCGGCTGACGGGTGAGATCAAGGGTCTGGACGGCGGCGTGCTGTATGTGAGTATGCCCTACATTCTTGCTACGTCCTCGATTGATTGGTCGAAGGTAGCCCGGCTGGAGAGTAAGCAGTTATTCATCGTAAAAACAGCGAGCGGTTCGGTTTACAGAGGGGCTCTCAAAACGAACGACACTGAAGCGGACAGACCGGTGAAGATTGAGATCCTCGAGACACCTAACAAGGAAGTCGCGATTGATTCCCAGCAAATCGTAAACATGGCACAGACATCGAATAGATTCTGGCAGCGATTCAACGGCGCCGTAAATTTCGGGACCACTTACACCAAAGGAAATGAAACCGTGCAGTACACAGTGGGTTCGGAGGTCGAATATCTTCGCGAACGTTGGTCCGCGGGCGCCAACTGGAACTCAACCTTATCAAGGAGTAGCGGCAGTAGCGCTGCCACCCGAAACGAGCTAACTTTGAGCGGACGGCACCTCTTGCCGTGGAACAATTACTTTTACGCGGGGCTGGCCGACTTCCTGCAAAGCTCCGTGCAAGGAATCCCGCTGCAAACCACGATCGGTGCCGGTATCGGCCGCTACTTGCAAAACACGAACCGGGCGACCATATCTATCCTCGGAGGCCTTGCCTGGCAGAGCACCCAATACAATCAAGCGAAAGTGACAGCGCCTACTGAACAGCTCGCGGCCGCCTTGATCGGCAGCGACGTAAAGTTGTTCAAGTTCAACAAAACCAATCTCGAAGTTACGGCATTGCTTTTCCCGGTGCTGAACACCCCAGGCCGGGTCAAATTCAGCCTGAATTCGACCTACTACATCAAGATCACAGGTGATCTGTCATGGAACGTTTCTTTCTATGGGAATTGGGACAATCGGCCACCCGCCAGTTTCGCAGCCAGCGATTATGGCACCAGCTCGGGCTTGAGTTGGACATTCGGCATGAAATAAGGTTGACGAATACGAAATCCCCCTGAGTCCTCGCAAAAATTGAGAAGCCGCGGCCCGAATTGTGCATCACTCACCCGGAGGCGTACGTCGTTCCGCGGCGTGAGTACAGGATCTGTCTATGAGAGCATTCCCGCTCGCCATTGTTTTTGTAGCCATCTTCATCCTCACCGCTTGCGATGGCGATAAATTGGTTCCGCATCACCTTGGAACGTTATTGAGGTCCAGCGTTGAACTGTCGGAAATCGTGGGCTTTCTGGCAGGCTTAGGAACGACCTTCGCCGCAGTGCCCGACCTGATCGCGATGCTGAAGCGCCAATCGAGTGCAGGCATGAACCCGCGCATGGGAGCAATTATGGGCTGCTTTCAGACCCTGTGGATCTACTATGGCTTGTTGATCGACTCTCGGCCCGTCATCGCATGGAACGTGATTGCTGTAGTGATCAATTTCTTGACCGTTGGTGCATACAGCTACTTTCTTCGTAAGGAAAAGTCTCACGGCGATCGCGATGTGTTGGCTGGCACGCCAAGAATCAACTGAATTCGAAGGCATATCACGGCGTCGAAACCTTCTGGTGCCAGGTAAAACGCAAAGGCCGTGTCGGCAAGAACGTTTCTTGAAGGCGGTTTCCGGATCCCGATAGCCGCTTGCTCGGGGGGTCAATCGATCGATGGATCATCGAGTTCCGGCGAGCGTAAGCCCTCCTCCAGCCACTCGATAAATCGGCTGACCTCAGCCTCGTCCAGATCGCCAAATGCAGGATAACTCTCACTGCAGTCGGCGAAGAGCTCCATGGTTTCCGCATCCTCAACTGAATCTGGGTGTTTTGGTTCGGGCTTCAGTCTCCAAAGTTCGTCGAAAGTCATGGGATTCCCTTTTACATAAGACATTGCGACGAATAGTTAGAAATTCCCTCAGCGGAATTTCTTACTGACCCGCGCCGCTCGGTTCCGGCGAAAGTCGAAACACGCTTTGCCGTCGACAATTCTGCCCGTGATCGGTTTCCCTGTGATTTATCGCCCTAGATGGTGAAGGAACACGTATGCCCCGCTTGACAATCTGCACGGATTGTTGCCGCCAAGCTTCCTCGATTGGTTGCCGCGCAGCAGTCTGGATTGCGACCCATCTGTGGAAGTCGTTCGTCTTCTGCTGCGAGCTGGTAGTGCTGACCGGCACGCGATTCATGTAAGTAATTGCACGCCGCGACACTGTTCAGCTGGCCGGCATTTGCGCTTCGAGAGAATTGAGTCTTTCTCAAGCGCGGATTTGGGGATGGTGGCGCGCGCTGGAATACGAACTAACTCTGCGAGTGCTCAACTCCTGGCGATTTTGCGTAACCTGACTATCTTCTTTCGTCATGCGGTCTGGTGGATGGAGTCGGCTCCGAAGCACACTTGTGGAGCGAAGAAGTCGCCGCTTCAGCGAACCGCTATTTATTGTTCATGTACACCAAGCGATCCAAAAAGTCGCGATGGTCTTCGCGGTCTACCATGGATTGCAGCGCACTGGCAAGTGCCGAGTTCTTTTCGAATGTCTCGTCAAACGTCTTACTCGCCTTGTCAAACGAGGTAGCGTCCCGCGTTGTGAAATAGAACACGACACGTCCGATCTTCCCCGTGTGGAAATCTTCCGTTGCGATGGCGTACGAGTTCACGGTGCCGTCCGCCAACATCTTCTCGAACACCGGCACCAGTTGGCTCTTGATCAGATCGTTATAGGCCCTCATCTGTCCTGGCTTGACGTTCCACTC
>JAFAMM010000300.1 GCA_019233375.1 Acidobacteriaceae bacterium | reverse complement strand
TGGACCCGTTGCGCTCTCATCCGTTGCTCCGAAAACCGCGATCGTAGGCACTCCCAGCGCCGACGCAATATGCATAGGTCCCGAGTCGTTCGTCAGGAACAGCTCGCATGCTGCCGCCATTTCGATGAACTCGGCAAGGCTGGTAGCCCCGGCAAAGTTCATGCAGCGTACGCCGGCACCGGACACTCGTTCGCGCACGCTCTCGCACATCGAGGCCTCTTCCTTCGACCCGAAAACAGCGACCGAGGCCTCGCGCTCGCGGGCTACACTCACCGCCGCTTCTGCAAATCGCTCCGGCAGCCACCGTTTAGCCCCGCCATAGGCCGCGCCCGGACTAACGCCGATGACAGCTCCTCGCAGACACTGCCCGTCCAGCCGGTTCCGTCCGGCCTTCGCCGCGGGCGCCGCCCCCGAAAGCCGTATCGCGCGGTCCTCGTTATAACTTGCAATCAACCCGGCGCGTTTCAGCAATTCCAGATAATAAAACCGCTGGTGCGCCGGCAGTTCGCCCCTCCTCGGCCTTCGAACCGCATGCGTCATTAACCATGCGCGGAAATCTCGCCGATAGCCCACAATGACCGGTATCCCGGCCAGCCGCATCAGCGCCGCTGCTCCGAATGCATTCGGGAACAGAACCGCGCAGTCAAACTGCCGCGCCCGTAACTCTCGCGCGAGCCGCCATTTTTCACCGAAGCCGGCCCAACCCGGCGGCACCTCATAGCTGATCAGCTCATCGCAGAACGGCTCTCGCGCATACAGCGCCCCTACCCACGGCCGCGCCAGAATCGCTATATGAGCGTCCGGATATCCGGCGCGCAAAGCCTGAAGAGCGGGCACCGACATCACCGCGTCACCCACCCAGTTTGTCGCGCGAACTAATATGCGTCTGTACAATCTTTCAGAATAACGAAGCGCGGACTGCATACCGCCGCGCGACGCCTGGCGCGACGCCTGCGCGGGCGCCTTCCCCTCGAATCGTAAAATAAAGGCGGGAATGGCTGAACTGCTTGCGCGCGAAGCGCTCATCGCCCGCCGCCAGGTGTGGAAGTCGGAGGGCAAAATTGTCGTATTTACGAATGGCTGTTATGACATCCTCCATCCCGGCCACATCCGGCTGCTTGAACGGGCGCGCTCCCTCGGCGATGTCCTCGTTCTCGCCTTGAATACGGATGCCAGTGTTCAGCGCCTGAAAGGTCCTTCCCGGCCGTTCTTCAATGAATCGGCTCGCGCCGCCCTCGCCCTACAGCTTGCAGCCGTCGACGCCGTCACTCTTTTCGATGAGGACACCCCTCGCGAATTGATCGCCGCGCTGCTTCCTGATGTGCTCGTCAAGGGCGCCGACTGGGCCCACTTCATCGCCGGCCGCGAAGAAGTCGAAGCAGCGGGCGGCCGTGTTCTAGCCCTACCGCTCGAACCCGGCTTTTCGACCACCGATATCGCCGCCAAAATTCTCGCCAGAGCTCATCCAGAACCGGCAGCCGCTTCGCCGGCTAAAGCTCAGTGACACACCCCGCAACACGCGATCTGCTGCAATCGGCGGCGCGCCAGCCCGCTTTTCAGGCGCTGCTCCAACACCTGATTCGCGGCGAGCACGGCCCCTACTCCATCTCCGGTCTCGTCAACACCGCCAAAGCGCTCTACCTCGTCCTGCTCTATCAGGCGACCGAGAAACCCCTATTCGTTTTGGTAGACGGCAACAAGCAGGCCGAGACTCTGCTCGAATCCATCGAAGTCTTCTTCGATCTCCTTTTCGATGGCCGCGATATACCCGGGCCTCTGCTGATCCCCGCGCTGGACGTTCTGCCTCACCAGCGCCTTTCGCCGCACAACGAAATAGCGGAGAAGCGCGCCGTGGGTTTATGGCGCCTTTCCTCGCAGAAGATCCCGATCACCATCGTGCCGGTCGCCTCCGCGCTACTGCGCACTGAGTCCGCCGATTTCTACCGCCTGCTTGCTCTGGTCCTGCGCACCGGCGAAGAGATCCCGCTCCAAGATCTGGTGGCCCATCTCGAAAGCATCGGCTACGAGCGCCGTGAACCCGTGGAAATGGTCGGTGAATTCTCGGTTCGCGGTGGCATCTTCGACGTGTTCCCCGCCGAAGCGTCACGGCCCGTCCGCGTCGAGTTCTTCGGCGACGAGATTGAATCCATCCGCCAGTTCGACGTGGAATCGCAACGGTCGATCTTAAAGGTCTCCTCCGCCACTCTGCTGCCGCTTGCCGAGTACCCCAAATCACGCCGCATCCTGCGCGAGCTCGCCGAGGCGGCCGAGCAGGCGGATCTCGATCTCTCGAATCCGGGCGAGGTATTTCCCGGCTGGGAGTTCCTCGTTCCTTTCGTTCGCCCGCGCACTCACAACATCTTCGCTCTCAATCCGGAGGCCTTCGTCATCCTCGATGAGCCGAATGCAATCGCCTCCGCCGCCGACCGCCTGTGGCAACGCCTCGACCATCCTGACCGGCCCGCGCCCGTGCCGCCCGAAAACAACTTCCTCCGCTGGGACGATCTCTCCGCATCGCTCGAACCGCGCACTCGCATCAGCCTCCAGGAACTCGAGCTCATTTCCGGTCCTACCGAACCCGACAGCCAGACGCACCACTTCCATCTCTCCACCCGGCCCTCGTTGACCTTTCAAGGGAACATGCCGGTTGCCGTCGCCGAAGCGCGTAACCTCATCCATGCTGGCAACCGCGTCGCGTTTTTCGCCGCATCCATCGGTGAACTGGAGCGGCTCGCCGATGTCCTGCAGGAATACGCTGTGCCGTACCAGCTCGGTCTCGAATCCACGCCCGGCGCGCGCCCCTCACTCGCCGAGCGTGCCTATCACGCCGGCTCCGTCTCGAGCGCCTATCTCATTAAAGGTTGCGTTCGCCGCGGCGCAGTCTTCGTTGATTCCCAACTCGCCATCCTCGGCTCGGAAGATCTCTTCGAAACATCCGACCTCATCGCGCGCCAGCCCTCCAAGTCCCAGCTCGCCGCCTTCGCTGCCGACATCGCCGATCTCAAACCCGGCGATTTCGTCGTTCACACCACCCACGGTGTCGGCCAGTTCCTCGGTATTCGCGAAATCGTGCAAGCCGATCAGAAGGGCGATTTCATGCTACTCGAATACGCCGGCGAATCCAAACTCTACGTCCCGCTCACGCGCCTGGACCTCGTCCAGAAATATCGGGGCGCCGGCGAAGCGAAGCCGCATCTCGATCGCCTTGGCGGCGTCACCTGGGAAAAGACAAAATCGCGCGTCAAAGCCAAAATGCGCGACATGGCGGATGAGCTCCTCAAGCTGTACGCGCAGCGCCGCATGGCCAAAGGCTTCGCCTTCTCTCACGACAGCAACTGGCAGCGCGAATTTGAAGATTCCTTCGAGTATTCGCCTACTAAAGACCAGCTCAACGCCGCCGAGCAAATCAAAGCGGACATGGAAAGCGAACAGCCCATGGACCGGCTGCTGTGCGGCGATGTTGGCTTTGGCAAAACGGAAGTCGCCATGCGCGCCGCCTTTAAGGCTATGGGTGACGGCAAGCAGGTCGCGGTACTCGCACCCACCACTGTGCTCTCGTTCCAGCACTACGAAACCTTCAAGCGCCGCTTTGCCTCATTCCCCATCCGCATTGAACTCGTCAGCCGTTTCCGCAGCGCGAAGGAGATTAAGGCGATTCTCGAAGACCTCTCGTCCGGCAAAGTCGATGTTCTCATCGGTACTCACCGTCTGCTCTCAAAAGACGTTCAGTTCTACGATCTCGGTCTGCTGATCGTTGATGAAGAACAGCGCTTCGGCGTCCGCCACAAAGAGCGCCTGAAACAGCTTCGCCACAACGTGGATGTTCTCACCATGAGCGCGACGCCCATCCCGCGCACGCTGCACATGTCGTTGCTCGGCCTGCGCGATATGTCCGTGATTGAGACCCCGCCCAAGGACCGTCTCTCGATCAACACTGTCGTCGCTCACTTCAACCCCGACCTGATCAAAGCCGCCATCGAACAGGAGCTGCAGCGCAGCGGTCAGGTCTACTTTGTCCACAATCGCGTTGACACCATCTTTATGCGCGCCGCCTTTATCCAGGAACTCGTTCCCCAGTGCCGCATCGGCGTCGGTCACGGACAGATGGGCGAAGCCGAACTCGAAAAGGTCCTCCTCGGCTTCATGCGTCATGAGTACGACGTCTTCGTCTGCACCACCATCGTCGAGAACGGTCTCGATATCCCGCTCGCCAACACTATCGTGATCGAGAACGCCGAACGCTACGGCCTCAGCGAGCTTTATCAGCTTCGCGGCCGCGTCGGCCGCTCCAACCGGAGAGCCTACGCCTATCTGCTTGTCCCCGCGGACACCCAGCTGAGCGAGGTCGCCCGGAAGCGTCTCGCCGCCCTTAAAGAATTCAGCGACCTCGGTGCTGGTTTCAAAATCGCTGCTCTCGATCTCGAACTGCGCGGCGCCGGCAACCTGTTGGGCGGCGAGCAGCATGGTCATATTGAAGCCGTCGGCTACGACACTTACGTTCGCCTGCTCGAAGAAACCGTCCGCGAGCTCAAAGGCGAAGAAGTTCCGCTCGAAATCCACGCGACCCTCAACCTCGGCCTCGATATCCGCATTCCCGCCGATTACATCTCCGATGAGGCCCAACGCCTTCGTGCCTACAAACGCATCGCCGACGCGAAGGTCGAGGATCAGGCCCGCCGGATTACCGACGAACTTTCCGATCGCTACGGTTCCCTGCCCGACGAAGTTCGCAACCTCGCCCGCTTCGCTCTGCTCAAGAGCCTGGCCGAGCGCGTGGGCGTCGAATCCATCGACCGGCGCCAGGGCTTCGCCAATCTAAAATTCCACCAGCGATCAAAAGTCGATCCATTCAAACTCATGGCGCTCGTGCGCAACACCGGCAACGCGCAGTTCACTCCCGCAGGTGTCTTAAAACTGCCTTTGAACTCCTCCAATCCGGCCGGGTTGCTTGAAGAACTGACAAAACGCATCACAGAGCTGACCGCCGACGAGCCGGTCGCTGTAAAGACGTAAGACAGTTCTAAAACCCGGGGGAGCATCAAGTAAGTCGCGTTCCAGTACCTTCGTGCGCGTTGCATTCCTGATTCGTCGTGGTACTGAGAACCGTTGACAGACCGTGCCGAAATGTGATCTGTTAACTGGGTTTTCGACGGTAAACGGTGAAAGGGGACAACAATCAGTGCTTCACAACGTTAACGAATACGCCATCAAAACTACGAGGGCAAACAGGCTCTGTATAACACTGCTCATTGCCGCGTGTACGCCATTGTCGGCAGCCACCTTGTGTGTGAATCCCGGCGGGACGGGTGGTTGCTTTTCGAAAATTCAACAGGCGGTGAACGCCGCAGGCCCCAACGACACGATCAAAGTTGCGCCTGGCACATACAAGGAAGCTGTCACCATCTCGACCCCACTCTCGCTCGTCGGCGCGGGTCGTGACAATACCATCATCAACGCAAAAGATTTGCCGAACGGAATCAACATCAATGGCAAGGATCATGCGCGCCTCGGTAACGTCGTGGTCTCTGGGTTCACGGTCGAGAACGCCAATTTCGAAGGGATTCTCATAACGAATGCGTTCTCGATAACTATCTGGAACAATCGCGTGATCCAAAATAACCAGAGTCTCGATATTTCCACGGTCACGTGCCCGGGCATCCCGCCTTTCGAAACCGCTGAGGGCTTTGACTGCGGCGAAGGAATACACCTCACCGGCGTGTACTACTCAACTGTGACCGGCAACATCGTCCAAAACAATGCGGGAGGAATTCTGCTCAGCGACGAGACAGGTCCCACTCACGACAATCTAATCGCGAATAATGTAGTCAAGGACAATCCGTTCGACTGCGGGATTACGCTCGCATCGCACCCGCCGGCATCGGGAACCGGCAAACCGCTAAAAGTCTTTCACAACACGATTGCGAATAATCAGTCCTCGCATAACGGGACGAAGGTTCCGGGAGCCGGCGCGGGAGTCGGTATGTTCGGGTTCCTGCCCGGCGCAACGGTCTCAAGCAATGTGGTTATCAATAATGTATTGACCGATAATGGCCTACCTGGTGTGGCTTTCCATGGGCATGCTCCGGGTGGCGAAATTCTTGACGATAACGTCATCGTAGGAAATTACATCGCCGGCAACGGAGCGGATACAGATGATGCGGCAACCCCAGGCCCGGCGGGCATCAACATATTTGGCGTCTCGCCGATTCACGGCACGATCATCTCGCGAAATGTGATCGATCATGAGGCGGCACAAGTGGTCATCAACACACCCGCCGAAGTGGAAGTACATCTGAACAACTTCCTCGACGATACGCTTGGCGTCGATAACCTCAGCACTGGAACCGTTGATGCTACGGAGAACTGGTGGGCGTGCCCTGCCGGCCCAGGCGGTGCGGAGGAATGCGCCAATGTGGGCGGGCCTGGAGTCCTTTTCGAGCCCTGGCTAACGTCGCCGTTGAAATAGTTACCCCGTTGAACGGGCGTCTCGGAAGCCGTTTCGCGTACCCGTCGTTCGGTCCATGAGACAATCTAGCCGCGCGGCATAAGTGCTGTGGCTTGGCTCTCTGCGCTCGAGCGGCGCGACCCGCCGCTCTGCGCAACCGCAGTCCAGTCTCTTCTAAGACTTTTCTCCGGGCCGCTAGCGCTTCTCTATACTGAAGGTACGCTGTCGAAAGGTATTTCCAATGCCGTTGCTTGACAAATTAAGGCGGCCGAAGCTATTTAGCTTTGCGCTGCTGCTGATCACGTTGGCGGTCGGTATTGTGATCGGAACCGTGATCAACACAGGGGTGAAGGCAGATCGTCAGACTTCCGTCACCGCGCCCGATGCTTCGCCGCTCACCATACCGCAGGCCACTCCGATTGCAAGCGAGTTTACGAAGCTGACGAAACGTGTGGAACCCTCCGTAGTCTACATTGAGTCCGATTATCTGGCCAAGCCCGGCAAGAGTGCGCGTCATTCTGAGGACTCCGACGAGGGAGACGACAGCGCGCCACAGCAGCCGCGCGACCCCTCTGACATGTTCAAGCGCTTTTTCGGCAGTCCGGAGCCGCGCTCCTTCCGCTCGGAAGGCTCCGGCACCGGATTCATTGTCGACAAGAACGGCTACATTATTACGAACCACCATGTTGTGGAGAACGCGGACCGCATTAAGGTGCATCTGCAGGGTGACAACACCGAATACCGGGCGCGCGTGATTGGCTTCGACAGCGAAACCGATGTAGCGGTCCTGAAAATCGAGGCAAAGAGTCCCTTGGTTCCCGTACAGATCGGAAACTCCGACAGCGTGCAGGTCGGGGATTGGGTCATCGCCATCGGCTCCCCGTTCGGCCTGCAGGCCACCGTTACCGCGGGTATCGTGAGCGCTGAGCGGACCAGTAATGATCTGCCCGGCGCAAATACCTTCCAGAATTTCCTGCAAACCGACGCTGCTATTAACCCCGGAAACAGCGGCGGCCCGCTCTTGAACACGCGCGGAGAGGTGATCGGTGTGAACACGATGATTGCTACCCGCAGCGGGTCCTATGAGGGTATTGGCTTTGCTTTGCCCTCGAATATGGCCGTCAAAGTCTATAACGACATCATCCGGCAGGGCCGCGTCGTTCGTGGGTCCATCGGCATTCGCTGGTCGAAGAATGGGAGCCAGACCGATACCCTCCAGGCCTTCGGATTGGATCACGGCGTCCTCGTCGAATCAGTCTCGCCCTCCGGGCCGGCGGGCAAAGCCGGTATCAAGGCCGACGACATCATCGTCGCGATGAATGATCATCCCGTGAAGGACGGCCAGGAACTGGTGAACAAAGTGGCCGATATGGCTGTAGGCTCTCCCGCAAGCTTCACCGTAGACCGGGATGGCAAACGAATGGATTTCAACGTCGTCATCGCTGAGCGCTCAGTCGTCTGGAAGGAAGAGGTTGGCGAAAATCGCATGGAGTCGCCGCAAGCGTCTAAGCCTCTCACGCCCGCCCGCTTCGGCATCACCATCATGCGCCTGACCGAAAAAGAGCGCCAGGATTTGCATATAGATGACAAATCTGGCGTGAAGGTCGTCACCGTGGATCCGGGCTCGTTCGCCGAAGACATCGGCATGCAGGAGGGCGATGCCATCCTCTCGATTAACCGGCAGCCCGTAACATCGCCCGACGACGTAATGCGAGTTCAGACCGCATTCAAGCCTGGCCAGCCCGTGGCGGTGCATGTGGTCCGCGGCGCGGGAATCGGCCATCACGGCGAACCTCAGCGCTTTTACCTGTCCGGCAGACTGCCTGATCAGTAGCGCTCCACTTCAAGCGACCAGTTCTGCGGCCCTCTTTGCGAAATACGTTAGGATGAAGTCGGCTCCCGCTCGGCGAATCGCCATAAGCGATTCGAGGATCGTGCGGTCAAGATCCAGCCAGCCCTTCTCTGCCGCTGCCATGATCATGCTGAACTCCCCGCTCACCTGATAGGCGCCCAGCGGAACATCAAAGCTGTCGCGCGCAGCGCGAATAACATCCAGGTATGGCAGCGCCGGTTTCACCATGATCATGTCCGCGCCCTCTTCAAGGTCCAGGGCAATCTCACGAAGCGCTTCGCGGCCGTTCGCGGGGTCCATCTGGTAGCTCCGCCGGTCGCCGAATTGTGGCGCTGACTCCGCCGCTTCGCGAAAAGGACCATAGAACACAGAAGCGTACTTCGCCGCATAGGAGAGGATCGGCGTCTGCGAATAACCCGCCCTGTCAAGTGCCTGCCGGATTGCGCCCACGCGTCCGTCCATCATGTCGCTGGGAGCAACAATATCTGCTCCCGCCTCGGCGTGTGAAACGGCTGTTTTCGCGAGCCATTCGAGCGTCGCATCGTTGTCCACAGCCCCATCCCTGATCAGGCCGCAATGGCCATGGCTGGTGTACTCGCAGTTACAGACGTCAGTAATCACCAGCAACCCAGGAACCTCTTTTTTTGTCGCGCGAATCGCACGCTGCGTGATCCCGTCAGGCGCATACGCTTCCGACGCCTTCTCGTCTTTCTGCGCCGGAATACCGAACAGAATGACGCCTCCGAGTCCACGTTTATGACAATCTTCAGCCTCACGCACCAATTCGTCGACCGAGAGCTGCGCGTTCCCCGGCATTGAGGTAATGGGTCTGCGGACGCCGTCGCCCGGGCACGCAAAGAGCGGAAGGATGAACTGCGAAGGCGTCAGGTGTGTCTCTCGCACTAACCGGCGTATCGCTTCAGAAGTACGCAGCCGCCGCGGCCGCTGCACGGGAAAAGGCATGTCGTTTCTCTCAGTTTGGCAAATGGCCAGTCCCCGGCCAAGCCCCGAACAAAGAGTTGAAATGGTGCGCTCTGAAGCGAGACGCACGCGGCGACCCTACGCCCAAATTCCGTGGCTCACAAAGCCAATACTCCCCGCACTCTGTCTCGGCCGTGTGCCGCGAAGCCGCGTATTCGCAACGTCAATGGCCAGACGCACTTTGCGTTGATGAGTTCGTTATAGTCTTGTCTCCAGGCCAGCATCTGATCCCGGCAGGCTGGCGCATCCATCATCAGGAGAAATCGTGAAGCTAAATCGTCGTATGCTTTTTGGATTTGCCGCCACGCTTCTGGCCGTGTTTCGCGCCAAAGCGCAGCCTGCCTTGGCAAAGTCGAGCGCAAAGGAAATCGCTCGACACGCCTTGTCAGGACCGCAGCAGGGTATGGAAGCAGTTTTGGTAGACGTGACGTCCGCAGCGGGTGCCCCGTCCCATCTTCACCGGCATCCCAGCTTTGTCCTCGGCTATGTTCTCGACGGCGAGTTGAAGTTCGCGATCAATAACGCGGCCCCTCAGGTCATACCTCGCGGCGGCACCTTCTTCGAACCGGCTGGGGCCGTGCACTCGACCGGTGAGAGCGCCGAACCAGCCCAGCCGGTGCGATTTCTAGCATTTCTCGTCGTACCCACGGGCAGCCCCATCGTTCTCCCCGCATGAGCATGCGCAACTCGGATTTCGAGACGGCCTTCCTTCGCGCCGCGCTCGCCGCCGGCTTTTTCTCTGCCGTCGCCGACCGCTTCGGTTTTTGGGGGCCGCCCGGCAGCCAGCACGTCGCCTGGGGAAATATGTCGCACTTTTTCCCATATGTCGCCATACTCAACCCCTGGTTTCCGGCCGCACTCATTCCCGCTATAGCATGGCTCGCGACATTTGCCGAGATCGCATTGGGCTTGTTTCTGCTTATCGGATTGCAGACGCGCTGGGCCGCGCGCCTGAGCGGCTTGTTGTTGTTCGCATTCGCGTTCGGCATGACCGCGGGCACCAATATAAAGAGCGCGCTCGATAGCTCCGTTTTTGCTGCATCCGCTGGTGCCTTTCTGCTGGCCAAAGCGCCGGGATTCGCCTGGAGCATCGATTCGGTAATACAAACCAGATCCTACTCAGAAGCAAACAAGCGAGAAACGTGACCCTTTCTGGACTGCTCAGGACAAGGATCAGCGACATTTCTGCCAGACTCCTGCCTCGCGTCAAAGTGGACGCGAGAAATGAGCGGCTTAACGGCCTGCGAAAGTGTTTACTGAAGTATAAAGTTTCCTGAGCCCGATTTCATGAACGCTTTGCTTTGACCAGATTCTCATCGGCTCGTCACCACGCAACTCGCGCCATGAGGTTTGATGAACGGTGTCGTCGAACATGAGCCCGAATGAAGCCAGCCGCACAGCCTTGATGATCGCCCGACAACGAGCTGCTCATCAGGTGCTCGATCATGGCTCAATCCTCCATGACCCATTTGCCCTGAAGATCCTGGGTGAAGGCGAACAGGACCTGGTTCAATTTGCGAACACGCACCCCTTGGCCAGCATCGGACGTCTGTTCACCACCGCACGAGCCCGGATTGCAGAAGATGCTTTGTCAAAAGCTGTCGAAAGAGGGATCCGGCAGGTCGTCATCCTTGGCGCCGGACTCGACACTTTCGCTCTCCGGAACCCCCATGGTCCACAACTGCTCCATATCTATGAGGTGGATCACCCCGCGACGCAGAAATGGAAACGCCAACGCTTAGCTGAAGCTCGTATCGCCATTCCACCATGCCTACGTCTCGTGCCAGTCGATTTCGAACTGGACGACATCGGAGAGAAGCTCGCCGCCGCAGGCTTTCAGCAGAACTCGCCCGCTTTTTTCACTTGGCTCGGGGTTGTGCCATATCTGACGCACGACGCTATCGGCCGGACGCTGGACTACATGTCATCCATCCAGAACTCGGAGGTAGTCTTCGACTACATGGAATCTCCCGAGGCATTTTCGGAAGAGCTTAGGCAATTAGAAGCGAAGCGGACCGAAGGGCTGCAGAGAATTGGTGAACGTTCAGTCAGCCGTTTTGAGCCTGCTGGGATTGCAGCGCTCCTTCGCTCGCACGGATTCTGTTCGATCGACGATATCGAGTATCAGGAGATCGCCTCGACGTTCGGCAGCGCCGTTCAGGGACTCGCGCCCGGACACGCTGGCGTTCATGTTGTCCATGCTAAGCAATAAGTTCAGGACGCTAATCTTCTGAGCACGCACTCCGCCGTGATACTGCTCGAGGCCCGGACGCGTCCTCAAGCCAGTCTGGGGCATCATCCCACGGATCGCGTGCACCTTGCCCCGAATATCCTACCCGACAATGGAGAGATGAGCGGAAAGGCGGCGAAGCGCTGGCTCATCTCCGGAATTGTGCAAGGCGTTGGCTTTCGCTATTTCGTGCAGGACAAGGCGGCATCGCTCGATCTCGTCGGCTGGACGCGCAATCTGTCCGATGGCCGCGTGGAAGTATATGCGGTCGGGCCGGCCTCGCGGCTCAGCGATCTCGCGGCAGCGCTGCACATCGGCCCGCGCGCAGCGCACGTTCGAACGGTGGAAGAGCGCGACGAAAACGTGCAAAACCTGTCCGGTTTCTCGATTCGCTAGCGCTTACATGCCCGAGAGATCATTAATGGCTTCGTTTACGGCGCCGTTCATCTGGGCAAGGCATTGCTCAACGATCCCGGCTTCGGTTTGTGCCAGCTTCCAGTCCTTGCTATCGACCGCCTCACGCACACCTGGAATCGTCTTTACCCCGTAGCCTGTGTAGAACCCGGGTGCGTAGATCTGATGCTTGTACCATTCGCGGTTCGGCAAGCCCTCCGGCCGTGTCAGCGTGCGCTCCGTCTTAATCAGTGCAGCGTTCAAAGCCGTGACTTTCACCCCATCGACGGAATCCCGGCCCTGTACCGTACTCAGCAGCGCGTCGTATCTCGCTCCGCTTTGCTTCAGCTTGTCGAGCTGTTTTCGGAGTCCCGCGAAATCCAGCTTCCCTCCGCTCTTTTCTGCTTGCTTCTGAATTTCATCAAGGTAGCCCGTCACCGTGACGGCAAAGTGCCCGAATTCAAACGGCAGGACTGTCGCGTCCGACAGACGGAGCAGCGCGGTGCTGGTGTATTGAGACAGAGCTTTTCCGTCCACGAAGGTTCCATCCGAAAAATGCGTGTACCAATAAATGGAGTCATACACCGAGTGGTAAATACCGCTCTTCGTCTGGCCTGCGAAAGCCTCGTTCATGCTCGCTACGCCCAGGTAATCGAGAAAAGCCACATAATCGGAGCCGGCGCCCAGCGCGCCGATTTTGAATGTCTTCTCCTGTTTCTCCGGCTCCTCAGCATCAACCGCGGGCGGATGGTGCAGCGAGAAATCCGCCAGATTGGTATTCATCCCTGGCTGCGGAACCGAGGCCGCCACTTCCGCCGCGAACTCCTCCAGCGTGTGAGACCCGCTCACGTGAATCCAGCCCTTGGCATTACTGTCGGAGTTCAGATAAGCGACCGCCTTTTGTTTGAGCTCGTCCTGATGCTTTTCGGCCCACTCGGTCGAGCCGATCAGCCCGAACTCCTCCCCATCCCAAAAGGTCAGTTTGACCGTACGCTTCGGACGCCAGCCTTGCTTTTGTAAAGTGGCCAGCGTGCGTGCGGTTTCGAGAAGGTCCACGGTGCCGGAAACTGGGTCGTCCGCGCCGTTTACCCAGGCGTCGTGATGATTGCCGGAGATTACCCATTCATCCGGCGATCCCGAGCCTGGAATTGTCGCAATCACATCGTAAAGCGGTTTGGTCGTCCAGTCATAATCGGTCTTGAGATGAACCTGCGCGGCCCCAGGTCCGGCATGATACGTCACTGGCAGCGAACCGCGCCATTCACGCGGAACCACCGGTCCGCCTAACTGCTCCAGAATCGGCTGCGCATCCGCGTAGGAGAGCGGCAGCACCGGAATCTTCATCAGCGTCTTGGCTTCGGCCATGGACAGCCGTTTGGACCCCTTCTCGGAAGCCCATCCCGGCGAAAGCGGATCGCCCGGATACAGCGGCATATCGAGAACACTGCCGCGTTGCACGCCCTCATAAGGCCGCATCGGTCCTTTCGGATATATGTCGTTCTCGAAGTAACCGTCCTCGTGAGGATCCGAATAGATGAGACAACCGATTGCGCCATGCTCGGCCGCCACCTTGGGCTTTATTCCCCGCCAGCTTCCCCCATAGCGCGCCAGCACGATCTTGCCTTTTACACTGATGCCCTGCTGGTCCAGCCACTCATAATCCGCCGGCACGCCGAAATTGACGTACACCACCTCGCCCGTAACATCGCCGCTTGCGCCGTAGGCGTTGTAAGTCGGCAGCTGATGAGCATCGCCGCTACTCGGATCTTGCGGCACCACCGGTTCCCTTAGCTTGGCTACGTACCGCTTCGGCCCTATGACCTCCACCTCTCGGACCGTCGGATATGGCAGCAGGGCTTCAAACTCCTCGATCTCGGCATCTAAACCCCACTCCTTCAGCTGTCCAAGAATGTA
>JAFAMM010000221.1 GCA_019233375.1 Acidobacteriaceae bacterium | reverse complement strand
GTCTGACCGGCAGCGTCTGCGGCGCGAGTATAGTTGACCCTTCCCGTTCTAAGAAACGGCAGGCTTCGGCCAACGGAATCAACTCGGCCGCGATACGTTCCGCTCGATTTGTCTGCAGCCGAATGGGAAAAGCAGCGAGCATTGCATGCGCGGAAACGGCCAATTCGTTTCGGGTACGCTGCACAATTCTCAACCGCTCCCGCAAACTCGTTTTTGCCCAGCTCGCCTGTGCTGCGCGGCAGCGGAGAACAATTGTTTCAGCTCGTTCTGCAACAGGAAGCATCAGGCCGCCCCCGCGTAAGTCGGCTCCTGTGCCGGAACTTCGCTCCGTGAGGACGGAACGCCGAAATCTTCGAGAAGCAGCCGCGAACTGATCCGTGCGGATTCGAAAATAACCGGCAATCCGCTGCCAGGATGCGTGCTCCCGCCAACCAGATACATGCGCTCGATTTCACGGAATCTATTTCCGGGGCGTAGATGAAGCATTTGGGACCACGTGTGCGCGAGCCCAAACACCGCGCCTTTGTATAGCTCAAAACCCGTATCCCAATCGGACGGCGTGATGATACGTTCGTATTCGATCCGAGAGCGGATATCGGTCGCGCCTATTTCGGATAACTTATTTAGAACTAACTCGCGGTATCTCGGCCGTTCGCGCTCCCAATCGACGCTGCCGGTTTGATGTGTCACAGGTACGAGAACATAAAACGTACTTTTGTCCAGCGGCGCAAGGCCTGGATCGGTCACGCAGGCGTTCTGCACATAATACGAAGGATCTTCTGACAACGTGTGTGTCTTGCCGATATCGCGCATATTGCGGGCGTAGTCCTTTGCCATGTAGATCGTATGATGAGCGATATCTTCGTAACGGCCGCGCAAGCCCAGATACATCATGAAGGCCGAGCAGGACATCGACTTCTTGGCCAATTTGCGGTCGCGCCAGCGGGACCGTAAATGATCGGGTACAAGGCGCGTCATGGCGCGCGCGAAATCCGCATTCAGAACAATAGCATCGGCCTTATAGGTGGCGTGAGAGGTTCTAACTCCAACTGCTCGACGCCCGTCGATCAAAAGTTCGGTGACTGGCTCATTCAAGCGTATAGTTGCGCCCAGTTCCTTGGCGATGCGCCCTAGTGTTGCTGATACAGAACCGCATCCGCCGCGGGGATGGTAAACACCGTATTCGTACTCGAGGAAGGAGAGGATCGTAAACAAACTTGGGCATTCAAACGGCGACATGCCCAAATACTTGGATTGGAATGAAAATGCAAGCCGAACCCGCGGATCCGAGAAATAACGCGTCAATTCCGAATCCAATGAGCGCCACGGCTTTAGAACCGGCAGAAGACCAAGTGTCTTGAGACGGAATGTGTCGCGCCAGGTGTGGAATGGCGATTCCAGGAAGGGCCGGAAACAATCCAGTTTCTTACGATTGTCGAGCAAGAACGCAGAAATGCGCGACGCATCCCGCGGACACATCTGCGCCACCGCCGATTGCAGCTTGTGCAAATCCGATGTGGCCATAAGTTCCCCACCGCTTCCGAAGACGAGCCGGTAATGCGGATCGAGACGTATGAGGTCGAGTTCGCGCCATAAGTTGTAGCCCGCACTTCGCAAGATGTTTTCTAAAACCTGGGGGTAGTGAAAGAATGTGGGCCCGTGATCGAAGCAAAATCCGTTTTGAGTAAAGGTCGAAGTCCGGCCGCCCAAATACGGCAGGCGTTCAACCACAGTGACGCGAACGCCTGCCTTGGCCAGTAGTACAGCGGCCGTAAGACCTCCAGGCCCAGCTCCGACTACAACAACGTGATGCGACAAACAAGTGCTCCTTGACGCTTTGGCCGGCCTATCTAGTAACGTCTGCGGCGGATATTATGCTCGGGTCGCAACCGTGCAGCTTCACTACTGTCTGCTGCTCTATGCCACGAACCAGCGGCCCCTGGCGATGTTGTTTAACCGAGTTAGAGCGGGGTTCTGCAATAAGTTCGGAAACCATGTGTCTGTGTCCTTTCTCGTGTCTGAGAAGGTCCGGATGTCGTATATGGGAAGGCATGAGCGCAACCTGACCCATCGCGTTGCACAACAGAAAAGGTTCGGGACGCTGCCGGACGACGGCTACGGGCAATGCTCCGAAGCGGTCCCATCGGCGGCGCAGAATTACGACAGTTTGTCGTCTGAGTTGCGATAGGCGCTGTTTTTCGCTGGGACTGCTTCTTCGAATCAATTCTTGACGAGCCCGCTTTGCGGGTTCATGATTTGATCGTAGGGACAACGAGATTGACTGTAAAGAAAAACGAGAAACCCGTTTTCGCTCGCGTCAAAACAGGACACAAAAATTGATCGACAGGAAAACGAAATAGAATGGAATCCGCAACGATCAGCGAAGGTCTGAAGCGTTACTCAATCGGAGAAAAACTGCGACGGTTGAGGCTGCGCAAGAGCATGGGCTTGAGCGAATTAAGTAAACATACGGGGCTGTCCGCGTCGTTATTGTCCAAGCTCGAACGTGACCTCATGCATCCGACTCTTCCTACTCTTCTGCGCATCGCTTTGGTATTCAGCGTGGGGCTCGAGTACTTTTTCAATCCTGAACCTAAACCGATATTGGAGATCATTCGCAAGCGAGTGCGATTGCGCTTTCCCGAAGCAGGGGATAAACGGCACCCGGCTTATCACTTCGAAAGCCTAGACTTTGCCGCTGAAAACCGAAAGCTGAATGCATACTACGCGGAGTTCGAGGCACTCGAGACGTCACATCTGCGCAAGCATGAGCATCCGGGAATCGAATTTCTCTATCTCATTTCCGGCAAACTGGCATTGCAAGTGGGCGACGAGGAGCACGAGTTAGCGGAAGGAGACGCGGTCTATTTCGACTCTGCGATTCCGCACTCGTACCGCAGAATCGGGTCGCGCAAAACGACCGCTCTCGTCGTTGTCACAAGTTGAGACCGGCCTCGCGCCATACCCGTACACACCGTAGTGGCTTAGTATCGGATAACAAAATGTCCATGCATTCTAAATCCCACAAAAGAATCACATAGGCGCCGGCCTCACTCCGTCCAGGAGCGCCACCGCTGGATGGACGGCTCCGGCTGCTCGAGCCGGCAGTGCCCGAGTGTTACCCATGTCTTGGGAACGAACTGTTAACCATGTGTCCGGAATGGACAGGCAACCTCTGGCGGAGAGGGGGGGATTCGAACCCCCGGTAGCGCTTTAAGGCACTACGACGGTTTAGCAAACCGCTGCTTTCGACCACTCAGCCACCTCTCCGTGGTTTGCCAATGGATTTGTGCGGTTTCTCTGAAATCGTAGCATAAACAACGTCCCAGCCTTGAGCCGCCGATGCCGCCGAAAGCCGTCTGCCTCATGTCTCTGTTATTCTCTAAAATTAAGGAACAGTAGAGGTTTTCGATGTCCGGACACAGTAAATGGGCTACCATCAAGCACAAAAAAGCGGCCCTCGACGCCAAACGCGGCAAGACGTTCACGCGCCTCATTAAAGAAATCATGATCGCTGCCCGGAACGGCGGTGACCCTGACGCCAATCCCCGCCTGCGTACCGCTGTGCTCGCTGCCAAAGCCGTCAGTATGCCGGCGGATAACATCAAACGCGCCATCATGCGTGGCACCGGTGAGCTCGAAGGCGGTCAAATTGAGGAGATTCTCTTTGAAGGCTATGGCCCCGGGGGCGCTGCCGTGCTGGTCAACGTTGCCACAGATAATCGCAACCGCACCGTTAGCGAGATCCGGCACCTTTTCTCGAAAAACGGCGGCAATCTCGGCGAGCAGGGCAGCGTCGCGTGGATGTTCGAACGTAAGAGTCAGGTCTTCGTAGAAGGTGAAAAGACGAACGAGGATCAGCTAATGGGCATTGTGCTCGATGCCGGGGCCGACGACATCCGCAACCACGATGGCGCGTGGGAGATCCTTTCGCCTCCCGAGGCTCAGGAAGCCGTTCTGAAGGCACTCGAGCACGCAGGCATTACCACCGACTCGGCTGAGATCGGAATGGTTCCGAAAAACACTGTCAAGCTAGAGGGCAAGAATGCTTCAGCGATGTTGAAGCTTTATGATGCGCTCGAGGATCATGACGACGTTCAAAACGTCTACGGCAACTATGAAGTCGACGAGGCGGAAGTAGAAGCGCTCGCATAAACCGGGCTGCAGCATCCCCTGCCGGCATGCAAGTCGTGATCAGACTGCTTTCCTCTCCATCTAAATGCGAATCGTGGGAATAGACTGCGGTAGCGAGCGGACGGGCTTCGGCGTTATCGACACCGACGGCCGCTCACATCAATATGTGACCGCCGGAGTCATTCGAACGAAAGCATCAGAGCCTTTCGAGCGGCGGCTGAAGAAAATCGCGAACGAACTTCGCGAAGTTCTGGTCACCTGCAAACCTCACGCGGTTGCGGTGGAGGACGTCTTTCACGCGGTGAATACGAAGTCGGTCCTCAAGCTGGCGCATGTTCGCGGTGTCGCTCTCTTGCTGGCCGCCGAAGCCGGCGTCACCGTCAGCGAATACTCGCCTCTTGAAGTGAAGATCAGCGTCGTCGGTTACGGCCGCGCCGAGAAATCACAGGTGCAGATGATGGTGCTTTCTCTGCTCGGTATCGGCCAGGAGTTTGCTTCTTTCGATGCTACCGACGCGCTCGCGGTCGCTATCTGCCACGGAACCCGCTACAACATGCCCGTTGCTGTGGGAGAACGGCGATGAGATATGCGCTACTCGCGCTGCTGTGTGCAGGCGGGGCCGCGGCCGCTCTGCCGAAACTGACATACACTCGAAGCTTCCCAGGCAGTGATCCAGCCTGGTTTCAAATTCAGATCGATCACGATGGCGCTCTCGAATACAAGGAATCGCCTACGGACGAACACCCCGTGAAGGCGCAACTGACTCCAACGGAGGCGGGTCCGCTTTTTGCCGACGCCGAAAAGCTCAATTACTTCAAGTCGCCGCTTGAATCCGGCCTCAAAGTAGCGAATACCGGAAAGAAGACGTTCCGCTACGAGGCCGCCGATGGCACTCCCTCCGAGGCCGTATTCAATTACTCAACGGACGAGATCGCGCATGATCTTCTCGAACGGTTTGAGAACATCGCCGCCAGCGAGCATGCGTATCTTCAACTTGACAGCACGGCGCACTACGACAAACTGGGAGTGAACGATGCTCTCGCGAACATTGAATCACTTTGGTTGCATAAGCAGTTGGCCGCGCCGCAGCAATTCATTCCGCTACTAACCCGCATCTCCACTCATGAATCCTATATGCACCTGGTGAGAGAGCGCGCCGCACGGCTTAAGGATCAGTTCCAAAACGTGTCCGCTGCTGCAGCGGCCGATAGCAAATCGAAATGAGCCGGATCTTCGATAGGATCATCTGGATTGTCCTCGATAGTGTCGGCATCGGGGCCATGCCGGATGCCGCCGCCTACGGCGACATCGGCAGCGACACTCTGGGCAATATCGCGCGCCGCCGGGCGCTGGACCTGCCCAATCTTCGGCGCCTCGGCCTCGGTAATATCAAGCCGCTGCCAGGCATCTCTCCCGTCGCTTCTCCGGCCGGCTCTTTCGGCAAATGCACGCTCGCCGCACCGGGCAAAGACACAACCACCGGCCACTGGGAGATGGCGGGCATCATTCTTCGCCGGCCCTTTCCTGTCTACCCGCACGGCTTTCCTGCGGACGTCATTCAGTGTTTTGAATCACGAATCGGAAGAAAGGTGCTCGGCAACAAGCCCGCCTCGGGCACGGACATCATCCGGGAACTTGGAGACGAGCACATCCGCACCGGCTCGCCGATCGTCTATACCTCGGCGGACAGCGTCTTTCAGATCGCCGCGCACGAACAGGTAATACCGCCCGCAGAGCTCTACCGTATATGCGAGATCGCCCGCCACCTGCTGCATGGGCCCCACGAAGTCGGTCGTGTGATCGCGCGCCCCTTCGCGGGCGCTTCCGGTCACTTTGTTCGTACCGCGAACCGGCACGATTTTGCTGTGCCTCCGCCCCGGGGCATGCTGCTCGATCGCCTCGCCGAAAACGGCGTTCCGGTGATGAGCATCGGCAAGATCGCGGATATCTTCCTGGGCCGAGGCATTTCAGAAGCGGTTCGAACCAAAAACAACGTGGAAGGCATGCAGGCGATTCTCGCGGCAGTCGAGTCCTTCTCGAACGGTCTCATCTGGGCCAACCTCGTCGATTTCGACCAGCAGTACGGACACCGCAACGATGTAGAAGGATACGCCGAAGCGCTCGAAGCCGTCGATCGCTGGCTGCCTTCCCTCGAACTTCAACCCCGCGATCTGCTGATCCTTACCGCGGACCACGGCTGCGATCCAACTACCGCGTCCACGGATCACTCCCGCGAGTACACACCCCTCCTTGTCTATGGCAAGCACAGCGCTGCCGGCGTCGATCTCGGCGTTCGCCTCACTCTCGCCGATATCGGCCAGAGCGTAGCGGCGAACTTCGGCACCTCCATCGCTGCCGGATGCAGTTTCTTGCCGCAGATTGAGAAAGGATACTGACGCTTCAGTCCATATGAGACGCCGCATTGCAGCGGGAAACTGGAAGATGTATAAGACCCCGCAGGAAACCACCTCGTTCTTCGACAAGTTCAAGCCGCTGGCGAATGGCTTCAATGGCTGCGATATTGTGATCTTCCCTGCGGCAATCGACATTCCAGTTGCCGTGCAGGAGACTGCGGGCACCCGTATCCAGATCGGCGCTCAGAACATCTTCTGGGCTCATCAGGGCGCCTACACCGGCGAAATCTCGGCAGAAATGATGATCGCGGCGGGAGCACGCTGGGTGTTGGTCGGGCACAGCGAGCGACGCCATTACGTCTGCAATGAGACAGATGCGGATGTGCTGAAGAAAGCACAGGCGGCTATCGATGCCGGCCTCACGCCCGTGATTTGTCTCGGTGAGCGCTTTGAGGAGCACAAAGCCGGCAAAGCCAACGATGTTCTCATCCGGCAATTCGCGGGCGGTATCGCCGGTCTTACCGAAGAGCAGTTTGCAAAAATCGTCATCGCGTACGAACCTATTTGGGCCATCGGTACCGGCCAGACTGCAACGCCGGAAATTGCCTCGAAGGCACACCAGCTCATCCGCTGCGAAGCCGAAAAACGGTTTGGCAAAGAGGCATCTCAGCAGGTTCGAATTCTTTACGGCGGCAGCGTCAAACCGGAGAACATAGAGGGACTCATGCGCGAGCCTGAGATCGATGGTACTCTCGTCGGCGGAGCCAGCCTCGACCCCGACTCATTCATGAAGATCGCAAACGCTACCCGAGCTATCTAGGGCTCATTCGTGCGCTTGCTATCCGCGGTTTTGCCCGGCAGGTCATAGGGATTGTCGTGTACGCGTTCGCGGATACCGGTCTTTAGCGTCTTTGCGAACGAAACGCTTTGCACGCCGAAACGGTTGCGGATATGATCCACTGACCGGAACGCCTCGCGCAAGCGTGCTTTCTTCGGCTCTTCCAGCAGATTCATCTGTCCCTCCACTGCCTGCAGCGCGCCCGCGTGCACGCCCAGAAGCCGGATCGGTTTTGCGCCATTCCATGCCTGCCGGAACAGCCCGACTACGGCGCCGGCGATCTCCCCATCCAGTTGAGTCGCGTGGTCCAAGGTCGAGGCTCTCGTGATCGTAAAAAAATCCTCGTCGCGCAGCTTCAGTTGAATGGTCCGCGCGTATAGTCTGTGTTCGCGCAGTCGCTTGGCCACCATCTCCGACAATTTCAGCAGGGCCGTTTCAAGCTGGTTTCGCTCGACGGTATCTTCATTGAACGTGTGCTCGTGGCTGATAGATTTCGGGTCTTCCGCCTCGCCCACCTCCGTATCAAACCAACCACCGGCGTCCGCGCCTCGCGCCTTTCCCGCCAGTGCCAGACCCCATTTGCCGAAGTGCGCCGCCAAGAACGCTTCTTCGAGACCCGCGAGGTCACCGACTTTCCTGATGCCGAGTTTATGGAGCGAGGCTTCCGTCTTTTTGCCTACGCCCGGTATCTTCCTGACATCGAGCGGTGCCAGAAAGCGCGCCTCCCGCCCGGGTACGATGTACAGCACGCCATTCGGCTTGGCTTGATCCGAAGACACCTTCGCGACCAGGCGCGACACCGCCAGCCCGAGCGAGCATCGCAGACCGGTTCCGCCACGGATCGCTTCATGCAGCAGATGTCCCGCTTTCAACGGTGGTCCATGTAGCCGCTCTGTTCCGGTCAGATCGAGGTATGCTTCATCGATCGAAGCCATTTCAACCAGCGGCGAAAAACGGCTCAGGATCGCAAACACTTTCTTGGAGTACTCGCGATAACGCTCGGGATGTCCTTCGACGAAAATCGCATGCGGGCACAATTGCCCCGCGGTTCGCAGCGGCATAGCGGAATGTACGCCAAATTTGCGGGCTGCGTAAGAAGCCGCTGCCACTACTCCGCGCTGATTGGCTCGCCCGCCGACTACCACGGGCTTCCCCTTCAGTGAGGGGTCGAAAAGCTCCTCGACCGACACAAAGAAGGCGTCCATGTCGACGTGACAAATGAGCCGTTGCATTCGACGCTTCTCTCGGCGCTCAGGTACGTAATGTTGCCGCGATCACGCGAGGCAGTCCCGCCAGATCCGATACAACTAAGATATCCGTCCAGCGGGCCGCCAGCATATCCCGGACACCCTCGAGCGACCGGTAGCCAAGCTCCAGCATGAGACATCCGCCCGGCTTGACCGCCAGCTCCGCTTCTGCGATCAGGCGGCGATAGATCTCGAACCCGCTGTCGCCGGCGAACAGCGCCGTGTGCGGCTCCCACTCCCGAACCTCAGCCTGCATATTGGCCGCATCCGCGCCGGGAACGTAGGGCGGGTTGGAGACAAGAAGGTCCAAGCTGGTCCGTCGAACCGCCTGAAGCAGGTCGCAGGCAAAGAAACTGACTGGCGCCGAATGCGTACTGCGATTTCGCTCAGCTACCTGAAGGGCGGGCGGCGAAATATCGGAGGCGTCTACTGCTCGCCCGCTTTCGAGCGCGACACTGATGGCGATCGCGCCTGACCCGGTGCCCAGATCCAGAACTCGCATGGGTCCGCGCCCTTCGAGGTAATTCAACGCGCTCTCAACCAGGTGTTCGGTTTCAGGGCGGGGAATCAGCACGCTCTCATTTACATAAAAATCGCGGCCGAAGAACTCCTGCTTATGTGTGATGTACTGGGTCGGCTTGCCTTTTAAACGTTCGTTGAGATAGCGCCCGAAATGAATCCACCAAAGCTCTGTGAGATCGTCGCCGCTATGCGCGTAGAGAAAAGTCCGGTCCCGTCCCATCGCGTGGCAAAGCAATACTTCGGCAGTCAGCCGCGGAACGGCAACACCGGCTTTTTCCAGAATCTCAGTACCCTGCAGCAGGGCGGTTTGGATGGTCACGCCGGCTGAAACGCGCGCATGCGCGACGAAGCCGCGGGCGCCGGCAAGCGGTAACCTCTATGCGGCCCGGCCTTCATCGCCGCGCAATCGTTGTGCGGTGTAATAGCTGGACAGCGCGTCGATTACGGGCTGCAGACGGCCTTCCATGATCAGATCGAGTTGATGCAGCGTCAAACCGATGCGGTGGTCCGTTAAACGGTTCTGTGGGAAGTTGTACGTCCGAATCTTCTCGCTGCGGTCACCCGTGCCCACCATGCTCTTTCGTTCCGCCCCGATCTCCGCCAGCTGCTTCTCCAGTTCCATTTGGTACAAACGCGACCGCAGTACCTGCATGGCCTTCGAGCGATTTTTGATCTGCGATTTTTCGTCCTGACAGGAGACCACCGTGTTGGTCGGCAGGTGTGTGATACGCACCGCGGAGTACGTCGTGTTCACCGATTGGCCGCCCGGCCCTGAAGAACAAAACGTATCGATGCGAATGTCTTTGGGATCGATCTGTACGTCCACTTCGTCCGCCTCCGGCATGACGACAACCGTGATCGTCGATGTATGCACGCGGCCCTGTGTCTCGGTCGCCGGCACACGCTGCACGCGATGCACGCCGCTTTCATATTTGAGCCGGCTGTAAACCTTTTTGCCGCTCACCATCGCGATGACCTCGCTCAGGCCGCCGACCGATGATTCGCTGAGCGACGTAATCTCCACCTTCCAGCCCTGTTCCTCGGCGTAACGCGTATACATGCGAAACACCTCAGCCGCGAACAGCGAAGCTTCATCGCCCCCGGCACCCTTTCGAATCTCCAGGATGATGTTCTTCTCATCGTTTGGATCTTTCGGCAGCAGCAGAACCTGGAGTTCATTCTCGATCGCCGCGATTTCGGGCTCCAGCCGGGTCACCTCCATCTCGGCCATCTGGCGCAGATCGGGATCCGTCTCGCTCAGCATGAGCCGGGCGTCGCCCAATTCCTGCGAGGCCCTCTTCCACTCGCGATACTTGGTTACCAGATCGTTCAGCTCGCTGTGAGCCTTAGCGACTTTGCGGTATTCCTCGGGGTCATTGATGACGCTCGCGTCCGCCATTTTCGCGTCGAGTTCGTTATGCCGCGCCTCGGCTTCATCCAATCGATCGATATATTGCATTTGAGATACAGTACGCCCCGACGGCGAGTGTCTTTCCTCCTATTTAGGCGATGACCGGGACGCCGCCTTGCACCCTTTCAAGTTCCATCGCGCGGCTGAGCGCGCAAATGGCCACTTCCGTCTGAGCATTCGATGGCGGCTGAGTGGTGACGCGTTGCAACCAGAGACCCGGAGTGGTCATCACGGCCATCAGGCCGCCCCTTCTTCTCGCGGCAAACCGGATCACTTCGTAGCTGAGCCCAACAATCAACGGCAACAAGGCAATCCGAGCTGCAAACTTCATCCAGAAATTGTCGAATGGCAGGAATGCATAGCAGATCATTGCGATGATCAGCACCACGACCAGGAAACTTGTCCCACATCGCGGGTGCCAGGTCACAAAGCGCTGTGCATTTTCCACTGTAACGGGCTGTCCGGATTCAAAGTTGAAAACCACTTTGTGCTCGGCGCCGTGATATTCGAACACCCTCCGCATCTCTTTCATCCGGGAGAGCAGCAGCATGAAGCCGAGAAAGATGGCAATTCGAAGGCCGCCGTCCACCATATTGATCGCAAAGCGGCCGCTCATCGCTTCGACGTGCTTCCCGATCAGCGTCGCAAGATACAGCGGAACAAACTTGTACAGCGCGATCATGAATGCGAGCGAAAAAACGATCTGAAAAGCCATCACACCGGTACCCATCTCGCGCCCGGTGGACTCTCTCGCTGTGCCCGTCACTCCCTCGATCGCGCACTCCGCCGAAAATTTGAGCGCCCGCATGCCAAGCCACATCGCCGACCCAAGCGTTCCCAGGCCGCGGAACACCGGTAATTTGAAAATAGGGTAGCGATCCGATACCCGCGCGAGCGGGCTCTCTTGCGTCACAATCTCCCCATCGGCCTTACGTACCGCGACGCAGTAGCTATGCGGCGATCGCATCATCACGCCTTCCATAACCGCCTGCCCGCCCACAAGCGTGGTCTCTTCGCCATTCTCGAGCACGGGCAGCATCTGTATATGCGTGAAAAGACGTACGAATGCGCGAACGACGTTTAGAGCGGGGGCCACCACTCAGTAGTATATCGGGTTGGTGAAACCGTAATCCGAGCGCTAGCTCGCGACTGCCCGTGCGAAGGCCTTTCTCTTCACCTCCGGCTCGGTTGTTACGGCGGCAGTCTTCTCATGCCGCAGCCAGTTTTCAAGCACGTAAATGTACCATAGCTGCAGTGGGGCCCACTTATGTTTAGTGGCCTCTGTAAGGCACTTCAATGCCGCATCCGAACGGATCCAGCCTTCCTGTTGCAGCAGCGAATCGCGGAACGCCTCGCGAGTGCTATCGAGCCACGCGCCGGTTAACCAGCGCTGCACCGGAATTGTGAAACCGCGCTTCCGCCCGTAGGCGACTCGCGCGCCCAGATGCCGCCGTGCCAGTTCGCGCAAAACCGCTTTCAGCCGGCCGCCTTGAAGCCGTACAGAGTACGGAAGGGCTGATGCGAATTCCCAGATGTTCTGGTCCAGAAACGGAGACCGCGCTTCAATCGCATAGTGCATGGTCGACCCGTCCACCTTTGTCAGGTACTCGGACACAAACCGCCCTTCGCGATCGTAGACCAGCATATCTGTGAGAACCTGGCGGCCGTTCTCGGGCGACCATCGCATCCCGCGCTGTCCAAGTTGCACATCGGCAAGCCGTTCACCCAACAAACCCTCACGCTGGTATTTGGGCCAGCCGTCGTGCGCCGCGGTGAAAGCCGCCAAGCCGCCGGTGGCGTAATCCAGAAAATGCGCCGGCCTTCGCAGAGTGGAGAAACGGAGCGCCGCGTGGCGCAGCCCGTACCAGGATTTTGCGAACGTGGGCGGAATAAAAGCCGCGATGCGTTGAGCCATCCAAAGGTGCTTGTGTTCTGGATATCCGAGGTAAACATCATCACCGCCATCGCCCGTAAGCAAGACTGTGGCCTCCGGCTTAATGGCGCGCGAAAGCTGCAGCATGCCGAGTCCGGAAGAGCATGCGAACGGCTCGCCGTAAGCGGATGTGAGTTCATCAATTCCGGGAATCTGTTCAGGATGAATCGGCAAAACTTTGTGCGGTATCCCGAGCGCGTGAGCGGTTTTAATCGCATCGTCGCTTTCATCCGCCGGATCGCCTGGAGTGGAGATCGTGTATGCCGTTAAGTTTCCGCCCAAGCGCGCCGCCGCCCAGCAGACCAGGCTCGAATCGACGCCGCCGCTGAGGAGCGCGCCGACCGGCACGTCAGCAAACAGCCGCATCTCAACCGCTTTGAGGAGGAGGTTTTCCGTCTGCTCGACCGCATCGTCAAACGAAATTGCGTTGAAGTTATTGCCGGTATGAGGCGCCCAATATTGGCTGTGGCGAATCACACCATGCGACCAGCTGACGATGTGCGCGGGAAGCACCTTATGAACGCCGCGATAGATACAGCGGTTTTCCGTGACGTAGCCGAATTCCAGGAATTCCGCCACGGCATCTGCATCCAGTTCGCTTGCCAGACCCGCCGCCCGCAGCGCCCTTGCGCTGGAGGCAAACCCGACAGATCCGTTTGCTAGCTGAACATAGTACAGCGGCTTGACGCCGAGGCGGTCGCGCACCAGGTGGAGGCTTCCGGTGTCGCTGTCCCACAGCCCGAAAGCAAACATTCCGTGCAGGCGCGAAACCAGACCGGCAATACCCCACTGCCGATACCCATGCAGCAGGACCTCGGTATCACTGTTACTGCGAAAGCAGTGGTGATACGACTGAAGCTCACCGCGAAGTTCGCGGAAATTGTAGATAGCGCCGTTGAAGACAACAGCCACCTTGCCGTCTCGGGTAGCCATCGGCTGCCCGCCGGCCTCGGTGAGGTCGAATATCGCCAATCGCCGGTGTCCCAGCGTAGCGCCGTTCCAAATTTCTAGCCCTTCAGCATCGGGGCCGCGCCGTTCAAGCGACGACACCATCGCGCGAACGCTTCCCGGCCTCCGGGAACTCTCGAGGCCGACCAACCCGGCTATTCCACACATATTCCAGCTCGCCGAATTGAGCAAGACGAGCGTATAACGTGAGACCCTTACGCAAGCTATTTAACGTCAGTATTAATGCAAAAGCAAGCTAATTCACGTTAAAATACCTGGTGGTTCCGTTATAAGTAAGAATACTTGTGGCATAAATCCATTACGCTTCTCTTAGGAGTTTTACCTTAAGAATGGATCAAGGTGGCGGAACTTCGGACTTTCTTAAATAAACTGAAGTTTGCCTCATGCTGTCCGGATCTCGTAGCCCTGCGAAACGGATGAAAAGCCGGGGTTTTTATCAGGCTATCGAAAAACCCGGCGCGGCCTCTGGATTTTCCGTATGGGGCTTATGCGAGTGTCTGAAGACAATTGCGCCGAATCCTTTGTGTGCAGCGTCGAAATTCAGGTCGGCAATAATGTGGCAAAACAAAGATCCGGAGATCGCCGGCTTCGGCAACACCGGATTGTGGAAGCGCCTCCGAGAACGCTCCTTTATCCACATTGCCGCACCAGCGATCACCGGCGCGATCTCATCGAGCGCGCTGAGAATGTCCGCCCGTCCGACGTAGCCCGCATGCACAGTAAGCTCGGACCCGGCGAGAGCCTCCAGAGCCTCCTAGCGCAACAACCCATGCGACCGAGATTAACCCGGCATGGACGATGCGAGCGACTATGAACCAGATTCCACTTCCTAACGCGCTGCCATTATCCTTGCGGATAATGAGGATCGCTTTTTCGTTCTATCCAGCGATGTTCTCAGCAGGAACACTCGCCATCAGGTAGACCGCCGTCGACGTAAGGACTGTGAAAAATAGCCAGATTAAGCCGTCAACGACCATTTTGTTTGTTTGGGGAATCTCTTTGTCTTCCATGTCCTCTAGCGGTTGCAATCCC
>JAFAMM010000187.1 GCA_019233375.1 Acidobacteriaceae bacterium | reverse complement strand
AATTGTCGTTTCCACTTCGGTGTTCTTCGGGAACGCCTTCGTCAGCGGCAGGTAAAAGGCCGAGCGCGATTCATCCACGCGATAGTTCCCCTGTTTTTGCTCTTGCAGAGCACGCGCGACGCCCGCCGCATCGCGCAGAAAAAAAGCCGTAGCATCCACCAGCGCCTGCGAGCCTTGCTCCGCGATGATCTCGAAACCCCACAGAGTGGAACGCGCGAAAGAGTCACGTGCCGACCGCTGCTCGGCCGCATCGGGCGCAGTGGCGCGAAATTTGTAATTTGATTCAATCAGCAGTATCTTCGGTCCGATGCGCTCGAATTGAACCACCTTGGGCTCATGCATGCGGCCGCGGTCGAGGCCGAGGTCATTCGATCCCACCCCCGCGGAGAGTGCCGTGATGTATAGGAATTCTTCATTGAAACGCTCGATTTCCATATACATCTTGCCCGCGTGTTCATCCCAGTACAGCGGAATGAAACCTTCAATCTTGCGGAGACCCGTGGTGCGCTCGGCAAAGGTCAGCGATTTTTCCGCGGCCGCCGGAGCTGCGCTGGCAGAGAGCGTAAGCAGCAGGAAAATAGTAAGGGCTCGCACTGGTTCCACATTGTCGCAGGAATCGCGTCAGGTCTGCCGGGCTGGGTGGCAAGCTCGCCGCCCCGTGAGATTCAGCTGGAACTGAAGAGAGTGCGGCTGAGAAGCCGCGGTAATCCTACCTGGCGACCGCGTCAGGGCACGGCAGGGTGATGCGCGGGAAACAGCGCCTGAAGTGTTGCATGAGTAGGCAGGCCACCTCGCACGGACTCAGGCTGCGCCCTTCATCGAACACCGCTACCACGCTGCCGTCGCCATCGGTCGCCAGCGGCATCTCGAACTCCTCCGGGCGAAATTCGAATTCAGGCCGCTGAAAGCCTGTAACTGAAACGCCCAGCACAGGACCCCAGCGTTCGAATGACAGCGTGACCTTACTTATGGTTGACGGAAAACGCGAGCGGATCAGGTGAAGATGGTGCCCGGCATGACATTCGATGAAGTCGGCTGCGCTGCGGCCATGCTCCAACAGTACGCGGTTAATTGCGTCCGTTTGTTTCTTGCACTCTGCGACCAGGCTTTCCCAAAACCGCATCCCTTCTTCACGCATCGGGGCGAGTACAGGGGCGGGAGCTACGGCTGACACGCGTGAACCTCCCCCCGCATTAAGATAATTTCACTGCGGGTGACCACAGTCTAGCGCGTTCCGACTAGTTTGCGCTAGGGCAAACAGGCTTTTTCGCCAGGAAAAATTCGCCGGCTCCGCAGCGTTGCCGCGCGAACCATCCGGCAGCTTCGGCGCCGGTTCCGGAACAGATCCTGGTGCCTCGTCCTCGTCCCCATAGTCTGACGCTGACAGCGCTTCAATCAGAAGTTTTTCGGCGTAGTCGGGATCCAGGTAGTCGGGCATGCTGTGCTTCCGGCCCGTCAACGCACCCGATCATTGAGGCGCGGAGCCTCACCAGCCTGGGAACCGATCAACTGCTTGACATCCTCCAGTTCTTTTTTCAACCGGGCGCCGCGGCGGGCGAGGCTTATGACGTACAGCAGCACGATCAACCATGCGGCCAGAAAGCCGTAAAACATGAAGCTGAAATTGCGCGGGTCCATACTTTCTTCTCCTGACTAAGCTGCGTTCGCAAGCCTGCGAAGAGAGTCGATTTCTCGAGCCGTCTGCTCCTGCCGCGTGCGCACCAGAACCATAGCAGCCGCCATCATCAGAATGGCAAGCAGGTTGAGGTAAATCATGCGCTCCATCGCGGGATCGATGTTGCCGCCTCCTGTGCGGATGCTCAGCACGGGCCCGGGATGCTGCGTCCGAAACCACTCAATCGACTTCCACACGATTACGACATCTACACATCCGAAAATACACAGCGCAGCGGAGAGGCGCGCGCGTTGAGTTGGCTCCTCAATCGCACGCCGCATGATGAGGTACGCGCAAAAAATCAGCACGCACACCAGGGCCGAGGTGAGACGGTAATCCCACGTCCACCAGATTCCCCAGATGACTCGTGCCCATATACTTCCCGTCACGATATTAACGATCGAGAAAACGACAGAAACCTCGACGATTGATGCCGCCAGCGAATCGTACCGCAACCGCCCCGTCGAGAGATACAGAATACTCAGTGTCAGAGCCACAAAATATCCGATCATCCCGGTGATCGCGGCTGGGATGTGGAAAAACATGATCCGGTAAATCGCTCCTTGCGCGGCTTCGTCGGGCAGGACGAGAAAGATTTGATATAGGTCATAGGCGAGGAGCACAGCGGAGACCGCGGCCAGGCCGAAAACGACTTTTTCACGCATAAGGCTTCCTCCCATTTTCGACTAATTCACCAGAATCGTTTCTGCCAGCGCTAGCGCCAAAGCGGTGAACACGATATCGAACACAATCAGCACACGGCCCCATAACAGTTGATCCGGCTTGAGCGGCTCCGCGCTGAACAGCCCGTTGGTCAGCTCGATCGCCGCTATCAGCAGCGGGATCAGCAGCGGATAGATGATGATGGGGAGCATCAGCTCGCGCAATCGCAGATTGACGGTCAGCGCGCCAAAAACTGCGCCGAGCGTCGCGATGCCCCAGGTCGCCAGCACGAACACCGCCGCAAGCTGCCAGGGCTGTATCCACCACCGCATGTCATAGAAGATTCCGAACACCGCCAGTGAGACCGCCTCCACCCCCAGTAGCAGAACGAAGCTCGCCATCGCTTTGCCGATCAGCAGGCTTGACGCAGACAGCGGTGAGGAGAGCAGCGCGTCCAGGCACTCGTTCGGCAGTTCGCGCGCAAAACCGCGGTTGAACACCAGCGCGCCCGCGAACGCAAAAACAAGCCACAGGAGACCGCCGCCGATCTCGCGCACTGCTTCCGCCGCCGGGTCGAAGGCGAAGCTGAAAAGCAGCAGGATCACGATCGCAAATGCGCCCGCGGCATTCAGCGACTCCTTTGTCCGAAATTCGATCGCAAGGTCTTTGCGCGCAACTGAGATCGCCTGCCGAAGCGTCCTCATTGCGAAGAGCCGGTGCTCACGCGCCACCCAGTTCGGTGTGCAGCCGGTACAGCAGCCCGGGGTCATTCAGCATCTCTTCCGTGCGTTCGCCGGCGTACCGGAGACGTCCGTTTTCAATGAGTGCAACGTGCGTTGCGATCGCGAGCGCTTCGCGCAGCTGATGGGTCGACAGAACAATAGTCGCCCCCCGCGCGCGTGCCTCGGTGAGAAGTTCGCTCAGCATCGCAATCGCCCGGTCGTCCAGCGATGTGAAAGGCTCGTCCAGAATCAGCAGTCCCGGGTTGTGCAGAAAGGTTCGCGCCAGTGCCAGACGCTGCCGCATGCCGCGCGAGAACTGCCGCACCGGCATTTCAGCCACGCGCGCGAGCCCCACACGTTCCAGCCACGATTCCACCGTCGCGCCCGTATCGCGCAGGCTCGCTACCTGCGCAAAAAACCGCAGATTTTCACGCGCCGAAAGGTCTTCATACACCCCGATGCCGTGGCCCAGAAAACCGAGTTGCCGCCGCGCCTTGTCGCTTCGCGGCTGCTCGCCAAATACGCGAACGCTCCCGCGCTGAAACGGCGACAGCCCGGCCAGGATGCGCAGAAGTGTGGTCTTGCCGGCTCCGTTTCGGCCTAGCAGCGCGCAGCATGAGCCCGCGCTCACCGGCAGCGTGTAATCACGTAACGCAGCGTAATCGCCATAGAATTTCCACACGTGCTCCAGAATGATGGCGTCCGGCATCAAAATAAGCGTTATTTGCCGTAAGGCGAGCGCACCGGCGAGCTTCGGTACAGCACCGCCAATCCGATGCCGAGAACGCCGAACGCCAAACCGATAAGCCAGCCAAGATGCGTATAGATCCGCGGCTTGCCCGCAAGCACGGGCGGCTCGTCACTCGTATCGGGCGCCTCTGCTTGTTCGCTATGCAGCGATCCCGTCCCCGCCAGATCGACAGTGAATGCATCCGCGGCCGTTACCGTGTAAACCGTCGCTTGCGTTTTCGGCTCGGTACCGACGTTCTGTATATCTTTTCCGGTGATCGTAACGCCTGGAGGCGCAATCAGCCGAAGTGGACCGGCCGGCATGCCCTTCACACCCGCGACGCGCCCGCGGAAGGTCTGCGGTGTGCCCGCCGGTATCAAGTAATTAACCTCGAATTCAGTCTCGCCCGGCTTGATCGGAAAATCGACCTTATACATGTCGGCCTCCGGCGCTTTCTGCGCGGCCTGCGGCAGCGGCATTCCTTGCGGCCCCTGCGCGTTCACGCGAACCTGTCCGTTCGCCGCCGGCGGCAAATAAAATTGCAGGCTCCCGAGCGCCGCGTTGCTGTAAGTCGTGTTCGATTTGTTCTGCACGACAACCGTTTCGCTCACCGCGACGCGCCCGCTGCTCGGTTCGAACAGCATCATGTGCTGCGCGATCTGCGCAACGGCTGGAGATTTTGTCGCCTCGTAAACATCCAGCTCGACGTTCGAGGTCGGTATGTTCGGCGTCATCAGCTTGTTGTAATTGACGCCCTTGTAGTTGGCCTGCAGCAGTTGTGGGCCGCCGCCTGGTTCATCTTTCTCGAACACGAAGCGCCCCGCCGCATCCGTTGTCGCCGACCCGAGCGTTCGCATCCCGCCCTGCCCCGGCTTCACTAGCGTGACCGTAACACCCGCCTGCGGCTTACCCGTTGTGCTGTTGACGACAGTTCCGTCGATCGACGCCGGCAGCGGCCCCGCGCCCGCCGCAACCAGCAACAGCAGCCCCCAAAAGCCTCTCATGCGATCGCACGCCCGCATTCGCCGCAATACTTCAATGCCTGCGGAAATTGTGCGCCGCAATGCGGGCATACCGTCACCGTCCGTTTCGCCGCTGGCTTCGCTTGCGCCTTCGCTGCTGAAGTTTTGGCTCCGACGCGCACCGGCGTCAGCCCGAGCCGCTTCATCGTCTCTTCCATCTCGGCCAGCACAACCGCCAGCTCTTTCTGCAGAGCTTGCTTCGTTTGCTGATAATCGCCATCGGACAATTTGCCGAGCCGGTACTCGAATTGAAGATCGCGCAGATTATCGTATATCGCTTGCTTACGGTCTTCGAGATGTTGAACAGGCGACACCGGAATCGGTTCCGGAATATCACGCGCCCGAATGAACAGAGTGAAGCAGAGTGCGCCCAACGCCAGCAGAATAGCGATCGCCGTCATCATGTCCGCTTATCCGGCGCGCGCGGGGCGGGCGGGTCCCCCTCAGCTTCCCCCAGTTCCCGCTCGATCTGCACATGAAACCGGTCAATCACCGCCCGGTCCACTTCCGTCAGCGGTTCCGGATCTTTTCTGTTGCGCCGCACGTAGACCGAATAAATCCATAGGCCGATCAGCAGCGCGATCCCCGGCATCACCCAAGTGAGCACCGGACCGAACCCCTCGGTAGGCGGCGCGGCGAGCGCGACGATCCCTTGTTCGCGGACAATCGCGCTCACGATCGCACTGTCGCTCATGCCTTTTCCCTGCATGCCATAGATCCGCTGGCGCATCGGGTCCGCAAACTCGCAGTGCAGCATCGGGCAGTTTCCCACCGTGTTCCGGCAGCCGCCGCAGCGGCAGGCCAGCTTCCCGCTCACACGCAGCACATTCGGTGTCAGATACGAAGTCGGATCCTGCGCGACGATCGCGGCAATTGGGATGACAAAGGCGGCGAGAAGCTTAAGATTCAACCGTCGCCGGCGCTGTGGCAATGCCTACTACCTCCGTGCGCGCATACTGCAGGCGCACTTTTCCAGGAATTAAACAGATGATGGTGCCGGATAACAGCACCCAATAGCCGATCCAGATCCAGCTGACCAGCGGGAAGACATACATCTGGAAGATCGCTTTGGTGTTGTCGGGCGAAATGCCCGAGAAGTTTACGTATAGGTCTTCGTTCAGGCGCCGCCGGATGCCGACCATAGAAGCCTGCTGCTGGCTCGACTTATAAAGCCGGATCTCCGGCTCCAGTTGGTCGATCTCACGGCCATCCTCGAAAACCGAAAGCGTCGCATGATTGAAGGCGTAATTGGAGTTTTCACCCTCATTCACGTTCAGCAAACGCACCTCGTACCGCCCGAAACGAACCCTCTGGTTCAAACCGATGCTGCGCGTCTCGTGCAAATTGAAGGCGCTTCCTGTGAAGCCGATAAACATGATGACGACGCCCATGTGCACGAGGTACCCGCCGTAACGGCGTGTGTTCCGCCAGGTCAACTCAAAGGCTGCACGCGGCAGCGAGAGTTTTTCTTTCAGATGAATCGCGTACGAACCCTTCCAGAATTCGCTCAAGATGGTCGCGAGCACGAAAGCGCACAGCCCGAAGGAAATCAGCGGGGCGATGTCATGGATACCCCCGGCTAAAAGCCCAACTACGACAACCAGCCCGCTAACGGCGGGGATCAGGAACGCGCGCCGCAGACTGCTCAGCGAACTCTTCCGCCACGCAATTAGCGGACCGACGCCCGTCAGAAAGATCAGGAACAGCGCAATCGGCACGTTGACGCGGTTGTAGTACGGTGCATCGATCGTTTCCTTTTCTCCGGTAATCGCCTCCATAATTACAGGGAAAAGCGTGCCCCATAACACCGCGAAGCAGCTTGCCAGCAGGATCAGGTTATTGAACAGGAAACTCGATTCGCGCGAAACGACGCTTTCAAGCTTAACCTCGCTGCGCAGGTACTTCAGGTTCGAAACGATCGCCATTGTGGTAAGCGCGGTAGCCGTCAGTATGAAGCTCGTGAAATAGGGCTTTACTGGCGACTGCGCAAACGCATGCACGGACGACACCAGTCCGGTGCGGGTCAAGGTAGTCCCGAGAATGCTCAGCAGGAACGTGGCTGATACCAGAACCATGTTCCAGACCTTCATCATTCCCTTCTTCTCCTGCATCATCACGGAGTGCAGGAAAGCGGTAGCCGTGATCCACGGCATCAGAGACGCATTCTCGACCGGGTCCCAACCCCAATAGCCGCCCCAGCCAAGCACCGTATACGCCCAGCCCATGCCAAGCAGGATCCCGGTACTTTGGAACAGCCAGGTCACGATCGCCCAACGCCGCGTTGTGTGAATCCACGCTTCGCCTCGTTGTTTGGTGAGCAACGACGCCATGGCAAAGGCGAACGGCACGGTAAAACCGACATACCCGAGATACAGCATCGGCGGATGAATCGCCATCGTCCACCACTGCAGCAGCGGGCTCAAGCCATTTCCGTCGCCGACATCGATGATGCCGCGGCCGCCGATCGTCAGCACCTGAAATGGGCTGGCCACAAAGGTGATCATGCCGATAAAGAAGGCCAGCGTGGCCATCATAATGGCGACCACCAGCGGCATCATTTCGCGGAACTTGCGCCGGTTCGTGTAAACAACAATTGCGGAATAGGTCGCCAGAATCCAGCTCCAGAACAGCAGCGAGCCTTCCTGCCCGCCCCACCACGCAGTGAACTTATACACGCCGGACATCGCGCGATTGCTGTGGCTCTCGACATAAGCAAGCCGGTAATCGCCTTGAATCAGTGCGGTGATAAGAATTGCGGATGCCGCGGTCAAGAGCGCCCACGTCGCGTAAACGGCCCGCTCCGCGCTGACTACCAGAAAGGGGCGCCGGGCGTACTTGCCTGTAACCGCGGCTGCAACGGAGAACACCGCCAGACAAAAGGCGAGCAGGATCGAAAGGGCGCCGATATTTTCCATAGCCTCGGAAACGAACTTAGTTATCTACGCGTGCGAGAGAGCCCGGCCAGTAAGCGCGCCATCGCTCGCCCGCGAATCCGGGGCGCTGTGCGACAGGCCTTTCTGCGAAGGCTTCGCTTCATATTTGGATGCGCACTTAGCCTGAATTTTGCTGGCTACAAACACCCCGTCCGGACCTAAGCGGCCGTCCGCCAGGGCCTGCGCGTTATCACGAAAGGTATCCGGCAACGGGTCCGCGCCCGTGTAGATGACATTCAGCTTCTGACTGCCCTGATGAAGCGTGAACGAAACCTGCGTACCGTTTTTGACAATCGAGCCCGGCTGAATATCGCCGCCCACGCGGAGCCTCTCGCCCTGCGCGCTCGCGCCCATCTGCTGCAGCTCGGCAATCGTCTTGTAATACGTCTTCGTATCTTTGACCCCCCCGACTGCAAGCCAGACCAGCGATCCCACAATCACGGCCATGAGAATGCCGAATTTCAGGTAGGTGTTCATACTTCGGGGTTAACTTTCAGTATAGACGCGGATCGCCGTCGCGGCGTGGCGCCGGGGAATCCGGCGTGCCGAGAAACCGGCCAGCGAAGTTGAGGAAGTACGGCCAGTTAGGAGCCGGCGTATGCCCTTCCAAATGCTCGCGGAACGCCACGCTGCCCGTCATCAGCGCGGTGCCCGCCGGCGGAAATTCTTTCGTTTCCAACCCTTGCTTGCTAAGCAGCCGGTATACCGGCCCCGCGGCAACAGCCGCCAGGAACATCCCCTTCCCGTCTGCCCAGCCATCTCCGGCCACCGGCGAACCCACCCCGATGAAGACCGGACGCGGCGCGCACAGTGCGATCAGCTCATGAGAATCAACCGGAAGATCGTTAGGCGTCAACGGGCCCGCATACTTCAAAAAATTCCCGGCCATCCAGTGGTACTCGCCAGTGCCCGCTACGTTTTCGAGAATCTCGCCATAATTTCGTCTATGCAGCCGTGCCCCGCCCTCGCCCGAGGAGCTGATGTATGCGATTGCGAAGCGCTGGTCATACGCCATCGCAACCAGCGCTGCTTTGCCATAACGCGAGTGCCCCGTCACTCCCACTCGATGCGCATCGACTGACTTATCTGTTTCGAAATAATCCAGCGCCCGGCTCGCGCCCCACGCCCAGGCACGCAGCGCGCCCCAATCATCCAACTTCCGTGGCTGTCCCTTGTTTGCCAGGCCAATGATTCCTTCCGTGAGACCTGCCCCGTTATCAGGCTGGATTGAGGTGGGAACAATCTCAGCGTAGCCCCAGCCTTTAGCAAGCACTTGCTCCTGCCATGTCGGATGTCGCGGAGCCGGAGCGTTCGTGAAAACGCGCTTCCAACTAAGTTCGAGAATGACCGGGACTGCGCCGGCTGCCTTCGCCGGTGTGGTCAGCGTCAGTTCGATGTTCACGGAGATCGCCGGGCAACCGGAGTTGTCTACCTGGCCCACGAGACTCTTCTTAATAACAGGGATGTCGCCCTCCTGCCCTTCACCGGAGCTGCTCACTTCCCAATGAACCGCCGGCACGTCGGACGGAACGCGCCCATAGACGTCGCGATCGAAATCTTTGATTAGTTCGGGACGGCGCTTCTGCCACCACATATTTGCGGTGGTCACTTCGCGTCCGTTCTCTAGCCGAAGCGGGTCGGGAACATCGGGGTATGGATTCGCTTTGGCTTCGTCATAGTTGACGGCATTCGGCGAGTCCGGATGCTTAGGATCCGCACCCGGACGAAGGGATTGGATGTGGAGGAGGTCCATCATGCGCTGATGATCCTGCTCCGCGGTCAAATGCACGGGCCTGCAGGGAGCGCTCGCGATCTGCGATGTGGCAACCGCCCGCAACGCAAGCATCAACGACAGAACCAGCAGGGAGCGTGGCATGATCCTCTCGCCAGTTAGCATACCTTCGCCGCACACATGTTGGAAGGTATCGAACGCGACCTATCACTATTGCCTCTTCCCCGGCTCTCATTACCGTCATGTATCCGATCGAACACTTATTGGCCCTGCTCTCGCGCGTCCGCACCTTTTTCATCGGCTCTACATCCAACCAAAGTAGTCCCTCCTTTGCCCGCATGCAAAACCAACTTCTTGGAATTCATCACGTCACCGCGATCACCGGTGATGCGCAGCGCAACCTCGATTTCTACTCCGGAGTGCTCGGTCTCCGGCTCGTTAAGCGAACCGTAAACTTCGATGACCCCAGCAGTTACCACCTGTACTACGGAGATCTGGCGGGCAGCCCCGGCTCGCTCGTCACGTTCTTCGCATGGCCGGGAGCGAAGCCCGGGCGCGCCGGTACAGGTGAGGCGGTTGCGCTAACCTTCGAAATCTCCGAGCGATCTCTCGATTGGTGGCGCGAACGCCTGCACTCCTTCCGTGTTGCTGTTACGGAAGAGCATCGATTTGGCTCCCGCCTACTCTCCTTTGCGGATCCGGATGGAATGCGTCTTGAACTCGTAGGCACTGCCGGGCCGCACGATTTCCGGCACTGGCCTCATTCGGGAATCGCGAAAGATCACGCCATTTCGCGCATTCATGGGGTGACACTCAGCGTCGTTAGCGTAGATACCTCCGTACCGCTGTACACTCAAACGCTCGGCTTCACGAACGCAATAGAACAGCCGGAACGCGCGCGTTTCACGGTCGGAACGAGCTTTGTCGATGTCGTTTCGAACGCGAGTGCCCGTGGACAAATGGGCTCGGGAACAATTCACCACGTTGCGTTCCGCGCCCCCGATGATGCTTCGCAAAGCGAGTGGCGATCCAAATTGACTCAGCACGCGGTCGGTGTTTCGCCCGTCATGGATCGAAAATATTTCCACTCCATCTACTTCCGTGAGCCCAATCGAGTGTTGTTTGAGATCGCGACAGATGGCCCCGGTTTCGCTGTCGATGAGCCGCTCGAACATCTTGGCGAAAGCCTCATGCTCCCGGCCGGGTACGAAATACAGCGCCCGAGGCTCGAACAAATGCTTCCGCAATTGACTCTGCCGCGCGTGGAGCCGGCGACCGCATGAGCGCCCCAGCCGCTGCGGACCTCGGGTTCATACACCGCTTCGAACCCGCGGCCAATCCCGCCGCGCCGCCCATCCTCCTGCTTCATGGCACAGGCGGAGATGAAAGCGATTTGATCCCCATCGGCCGCATGATCGCTCCGGAATCCGCCCTTCTCAGCCCGCGCGGCAAGGTGCTCGAAGAGGGCATGGCGCGTTTTTTTCGCCGCCTCTCCGAGGGCGTCTTTGATCAGGCCGATCTCGAATTTCGCACCGCGGAGTTGGAGCGGTTCATTGAGCGTGCCGCCGCTGCCTATAACATCGATAAACTCCGGCTCCTGGCCCTCGGCTTTTCGAATGGCGCGAATATAGCCGCCAGTCTGTTGTTACGCTCCCCGCATGCGCTCGCGGGCGGCATCCTGATCCGCGGCATGCTGCCGTTTCAGCCCGCGCAGCTTCCCGATTTGCACGGCCGGCATATTTTGCTCTTGAACGGCGATCATGATCCCATCGTGCCGCGTACTCAGCCACAGCAACTGGCCGCTCTCTTCCGCACCGGCGGTGCGCAGGTCACCCTCGAGTGGCAGCCCGCCGGCCACGCGCTCACCCAGCGCGATATAGCAGTAGCGGCTGCCTGGCTTCGCACGTTAGCCTGAAAGACAGGGCAGTCACTTACCTGCCCTACACTTCGGGATCGGGACTGCTTTGGCGACACAAACCAAGACTCTGCTGCCGCACCCGGCGCGCCTCTCCGCGGAAATGCGCGCCGTCGCGGACCTTGCGGGCCAGCCCGCCATCGCCCAGGCGCAGCGCTGGCTCGCCAGTGAACGTGTCTGGATCAACGACCAGCATCTGCAGTTATGCCGGATTCCCGCTCCCACTTTCTTCGAACAGCAGCGCGCCGAGTGGTTTCGAGACCGGCTGGGCGATTTAGGGTGGAATTCCCGCCTCGATCGCGCCGGCAACGTTCTCGCTACCTTCGATGCCGCCCGCTTGCCTGTCGTCGTCCTTTCCGCTCACCTGGACACCGTTCTTGCCCCAAGCCGGCCGGAAGATATACAACTCGCACCCGATGGCCGGCTCATCGGGCCCGGTGTCTCCGATAACGGTTCCGGGCTGTCCGCCCTCCTTGCACTCGCGCGGCTGCTCGCCGAAATTCCCGAATTACATCCGCTCGCGGGTGCCGTCCTGCTGGTCGCAAATGTCGGCGAGGAGGGCGAGGGCAACCTGAGCGGCATGCGCTACCTCTGCGAGCAGACGGCGCAGATCTCAGGAATCGAAGCTTTCATCATCTTGGATGGCCCTTCAACCGATCACGTCACGTCCCAGGCTTTGGCCAGCCGCCGGTTCGAGCTCAGTTTTTCCGGACCCGGCGGCCATAGCTGGAATGATCACGGCACGCCTAACCCGGTCCATGCCTTAAGCCAGCTCATCAGCGATTTTGTCGACACCGCCGAAGCGAAGGCCGATGCCAGACGGCCTACGCGCTGTTCCTATAACTTCGGCCTTGTGGAAGGCGGCACCAGCATTAACTCCATCCCCGCCGCCGCCCGCGCCAAGCTCGACCTCCGCTCTGAAGACCCCGAACTGCTCGAGGAGATGACCTCGCTGCTTGCACCTGCGATGGAGCGCGGCCTCGAACGCGAGAATCGCAGCGCGCGCGTCGGCCGCCTCACCGCGAAGCTGAAGGAACTCGGCTCGCGCCCCGGCGGGAAGCTGGATCCCGCTGCGCCGCTCCTCCGCGCTGTGCAGGCTGTCGACGCGCACCTAACCATCCGCTCTCGCCTCGATTGCGCGTCCACCGATGCCAACGTACCGCTCTCGCTCGGATTGCCCGCTATCTCCATTGGAGTCGGCGGCAGCGGCGGCGGCGCGCACACCGGCCAGGAATGGTACCACCCCGATGGCCGCGATCTTGGCCTTCGGCGTATTCTTCTTGTGCTTGCGGCCCTTGTCCAACGGCACTCCAGCGGGATTCACGTCCATCCCGCGGAATGAACCGCCTCCATAAGCCGCCCCCGCGGTGGCTCGCAGATTGTGTCCTGGCCTTCGTGGCTCTCGTCTGGGGCGCCACTTTTGTGTTCGTCAAACGCGCGCTGGCCGACATCTCCACCGTCTGTTTCCTGGCCATTCGCTTTAGTCTTGCCACCGCCTGCATGATCGCCATGTTCGCGCGCCCGCTGCGGCACACCAAGCCACTATTGCTGCGGCGCGGATTGTGGGGAGGCGCATTCGCCGGCCTGTTCCTCTGGCTCGGCTACATCCTTCAAACCTTCGGCCTCAAATACACAACCGCCGGCAACTCGGGGTTCCTGACCGGCTTCTATATCGTCCTCGTGCCCCTCATCGCCGCCTGTGTGTACCGCCGCTGGCCCCATGCGCGAGAATTCGGCGGCATTTTGATCGCAACCTCCGGCATGATCGTCCTCACGTTCCCTTCTCTCGGCGGTCGCTTTCACATGAACAAAGGAGACCTGCTCACCATCGGCTGTGCCGTCGCGTTCGCGTTTCACCTGTTGGTGTTGGGTTATTATTCGCAGCGCGAACGCTTTGAAGCAGTGGCTTTGGGGCAGATCGCGTGTGCGGCTGTTTTGTCGGCTTCTTCTCTCGTGTTGGAGCCGCCGCACGTTCACTGGACGCGCGCAGTCATCCTGGCCCTCGGCATCACTTCCATCTTTGCCACCGCGATAGCCTTCGCCCTCCAGACCTGGGGCCAGCAATACACCACGCCCACCCGCACCGCCCTCATCTTCGCGCTCGAACCCGTATTCGCTCTCGCCACCGCCATCGCCATCGGCGGCGAGCGCCTTACCTGGGCCTCTGCCATCGGCGGCGCCCTCATCCTGGCGGGTATCCTTGCCGTCGAACTGAGACCTGCGGTGAAGGCCTAACATCGCGACGCCTCGCTCGCCCCTTATTAACTAGTGATTTTTTCCTTGACACGCGCCCTTACGCCGATGTATATAACTGATAGGTTAATTAACTAATAAGTTAAATATAATGCCGCCGGCCGATCGATTAACCACAACCTTTGCGGCGCTCGCCGACCCCACCCGTAGAGCTATCCTCAGCCGTCTGGCGGCCGGCGAGTGCTCTGTGGGCGAGCTTGCAAAGCCGTTTCCAATGAGCATGCCCGCGGTCTCAAAACACCTCCGTGTGCTCGAACGCGCAGGTCTCATCGCACAAACGCGGCAGGCACAGTGGCGGCAGTGCCGGATCCAGGCCGCACCGCTGAAAGAAGTTTCCGAGTGGACCGAACGTTACCGCCAAATCTGGGAAGAGCGGCTTGACCGCTTGGATGAGTACGTACAACAACTGCACGCAACACAGAAAAAGGAGAAGAAGAGTCATGGTAGGAAGCAGCACAGTAAATAGCCAAAGCTTCACGGTAACAACGCCTTCCGGTAACGAGATCCGCCTGACGCGCCTCTTCCGGGCGCCGCGGCACTTAGTCTTTGAGGCAATGACTAAACCCGAGCATGTCAAGCAGTGGTGGGGCCGTCTCGGCGAAGGCTACTCGGTTCCGGTGTGCGAAATTGACCTCCGTCCCGGCGGCCGGTGGCGCTTCGTCAATCGTCATCTGAAAGGAGAGGCGGCCTTCCATGGCGAGTATCGCGAGGTCACGCCGCCAAGCCGTGTCGTATTCACCGAGATCTTCGAGGACTTTCCTGACACCGTCTCGGTGGTCACCGCCGAACTGACGGACGAGGGTGGAAATACGCGCCTCACCGCCACCGTCAGCTATCCCTCGATCGAGGTTCGTGACATGGTTATCGCGTCCGGAATGGCAAAGGGGGCGGGCATCAGCTATGACCGGCTTGAAGATCTGCTCGCCGAGCTACAGCGATCCTGACACCCGCAAGACAACGCGGCCGGCATCCCCGCTGAAATGCCGGCCGCATTCTAGTGAGGGCCGCCTGGCAGCAGTTGCCGCTGATTTGCTCAGACATTTGCCGGCGCTCCGAATTCGCCGTCACAGGCCAAAAACACAATGTTTTCGGCCCTTACACTCGCAAAACACTTGACACGGCCCCGTATGCTGTAACCGGAACCATTTCTCATGGCATCGTCCCAACAAATCGCCGCGAATCGAGCGAATGCCCGCCTCTCCACCGGCCCTACTTCGTCTGAAGGCAAGCTCAAGGTGTCCCATAACGCCGTAAAAACAGGTCTCACCGGCCGCACGGTTCTCCTGCCATCGGATGACGTTGCCGCTTACCACGCGCATGTCGAGCGCACCTTCGCGCAATTCGCTCCCGAAACAGACGAAGAGAAGCGTCTCACGCACGCTGTGGCCGATACCCTGTGGCGTCTCGAACGCATCCCCACTCTCGAAACCGGCATCTACGCCATCGCCCGGCGCGAATTAGCCGACCAGTTTGCCGGCGAACAGGACGAAGCCGTCCGCAAAGCCATGATCGACGCCCAGATCTTTCTTTCATACCGCCGTGAACTGAACAACCTCTCCATCCAGGAAGGCCGCCTGCGGCGCATGTATGAAAAGGATGAGGCGGCGTTGCAGCGTCTGATCTCCGAACGCAAGCAAGCCGGGAAAGATCGTCAGGCCGAAGAGGCGGAGCGCTGGCGTATCGCCATTCGGAACTATAAGGACGCCGAGGAGCATGGATTAGCGTTTGACCCCGCCGAAATTGGCTTTGAATTTTCTGCCGAACAAGTCGCCGCTCGCGCCCGTCAGCAGCATTTGGACGCGTCCATCCGGTCCGGCCGTTATTACGAGTACAAGAAGAAAGGCTATTTCAAGGCCGCCTGAAACGTCACCCCATCAAGCGCCCGGCACAACGTACCTGCATGCCAATGTGCGCACCGTGCGCCCGTTTAGCATTGCTGTCTGCTTTCAATCGCCAGGCTTGCTGGTTGTTGCCATAATGAGAAGGAATCCAATGAGAGCTGTATCCGTGCTTGCCATAACTCTCAGCATCGCGGCCGTGTCGCCTCGCGTGTTTGCCGCCGACACCGAAAAGCTTACCGTCGTCGACCAGATCGTGGCCAAGGTGAACGGCGATATCGTTAGCCAGGATGAGATTCAGCGCCTCACCAAAGAACTCAGCCAGGAGTTGAAGGCCCAGGGAGCGTCCGGCCCTCAGTATCAAAAGGAACTCGACGAGCGTTCCAAAAACGTTCTGCGCGATCGTATCGATGAGCTGTTGCTGATCCAGAAGGGGAAGGAGCTCAACATCAACGTCGATTCCGACGTAAGTAAATACATGGCGAACCTGCAACGCCAATCCGGCATCACCGACCCCGACAAGTTCCATGAGTACGTGCGGCAGCAATCCGGCATGGCGTATGAGGATTTCCTTAGCGAGACGAAGAACCAGTTCCTCACCCGCCAGGTTATCGGGGAGGAAGTTGGCCGGCGTATTACCATCACCGACAAGGAAATCCAGGATTACTACAACACCCACAAAAATGACTTCATTCGAGAAGAAAAGGTGTATCTGAGCGAAATCCTTATCTCGACTGAAGGGAAAGATGCAGCCGCCGCGGCAGCAGCCGAAAAGAAGGCGCAGCAGTTATCCGATGAAGCATCCAAGGGCGAGCGCTTCGGTGATCTTGCACGTGACAACTCGGACGCCATCACCGCCAAGGACGGCGGCGCGCTCGGAGGCTACAAGAAAGGGGATCTCGCTCCGGCTATCGAGCAGGCCGTATGGACCCTCCCGCGCGGCGGCGTGACCAAGCCAATTAAGGTCCCCACCGGCTGGGAAGTCTTTAAAGTAGATGACCACACCAAAGCCGGGTTGGCCCCGCTCGATGACGTCAAGCCCGAAATCCAGAACATTCTCTACGGCCCGAAAATGCAGCCCCAGGTCCGCCAGTATCTCACCACTCTTCGGAAACAGGCATTCCTGCAAATCAAGCCCGGCTTCGTTGACACCGGAGCAGCCCCGGGCCAGGATACAAAATGGCAGGATGTGGCCATGCTAAAGCCCGAGACCGTCACCAAGGCTGAGGTGGAACAAAAAACGCGCCACAAACGCATATTCGGCGTCATTCCCGTGCCCGGAACGGAGACCACTGTCACTGGCAAGAGCAGTTCCCGTTAGGAAAGTGCGCTTTGACCCGCGGAGCTTGCGCCCCGCTCTTATCAACTTTTTATGAAATCGCATTATGTAGACAGCCTGGTGCCAAACGAGGTTGTCACGGCCCAGTTCCTCGTTCTGTCGAAAGAAATCAGGCAGAAGAAAACAGGCGAAGCATACCTGACTCTTCACTTGGCCGATCGCACCGGCGAGATTGAAGCCAAGATGTGGGACAACGTCGCCGAGATCATGGAGACGTTTGACCGCGACGACTTTATCAAAGTCAAAGGTCTGTTGCAGCTTTATCAGAGCCGCTCGCAATTCACGATTCATCGCCTTCGCCGCCTGGAAGATCACGAGGTTGACTTCGCAGACTACTTTCCCTGTGCGGACCGCGATTCGGAGGAAATGCTTGCCGACCTGAGGGCCATCATCGCCGGTCTCCCCAACCCTTTTCTCCGGCGCCTGCTCGAGGCAGTGTTCAGCGACCCAAACCTCGCGGCAACATATAAGATCGCGCCCGCCGCGAAGACCATCCATCATGCCTGCCGCGGCGGACTGATTGATCACGTGCTCTCGTTATGTACGCTCGCCAAGCTCACCGCGCCCCACTATCCCGAGGTCGATCTTTCTCTTCTTCTCACTGGTGTCATTCTGCACGACATCGGCAAGGTCGAGGAACTTACGTATGCCCGCAGCTTCAATTACAGCGCGGATGGTCAACTGCTCGGTCACATCGTTCTTGGCTTGCGCCTGATATCGTCCAAGTTCGACCAGGTGCCTGATTTCCCCGCAAAGCTGCGCGTGCTTGTCGAGCACATGATCATCAGCCATCACGGCGAGCTGGAATTCGGGTCGCCCAAGGTACCCGCCTTCCCCGAGGCGCTGCTTCTCCATCATCTGGACAATCTCGATTCCAAGATGAACGCCATGCGGAACGCCCTGAAAAGGGACCGGCTCGCAACCGGCGATTTCACTGGCTATATCCCCTCTCTCGAACGAGTGCTGCTTAAGAAAGATCGGTTTCTTGCTGCGCACGAACCAACCTCTCCCGTCAAGCCCGGCGGCGCGCCTGCTGCTTCTCTAACAACCGCTGCCGCGCCTCCTGCTCCGCAAACACCGGCTGCTCCCGCACCTGCTGCTCCCTCCGCCGCGCCTGCGCCTGGCCTGCCTGTTCCGCCGCCTCAGCAGGCCCCGCCAAAGCAGGAAATCCGGCCTGAAGCGCGCGCTGCGCTGCCAGAGCGCAAGGGCGAACAAAAACCTGCGCCTACGCTGTTCGGTGAGAAATTACAAGCCGTTCTGGAGTCGCTAAAGTGAGTCCGAATGCTAACATTGAAAGTTGTCAGGCTCCGGGCTTCGTGCAATGGGCGGTTGTGAACCCCGCCAGGTCCGGAAGGAAGCAACGGTAGCGATTTAGCTCGTGTGCCGCGGATCACCCGGGGTCTGGCAAATGCCCTCCCTCGATCAGCTCCTGCAACATGGTCCCCTCATATCGATATCGAATCCCAAGGATGGGCTTTGGCCCGCGGCGCGCCTCAGCGCCGCTTAACTAGCTCATGTATCAAGTCATTGCGAGGAAGTACAGGCCGCAGAATTTCTCAGAGCTCATCGGACAAGAGCACGTTCAGCGAACTCTGACAAACGCTATTGAGAGCGATCGCATCGCTCATGGTTATATCTTTTCGGGCCAGCGCGGAACGGGAAAGACGACCGTCGCTCGCATCCTGGCGCGCTGCCTTAATTGCGTTCACGGCCCCACCGCGCAGCCGTGCGGCGTCTGCTCGACTTGCGTCGAGATCGGCGCCGGCAACTGCGTCGACGTCATCGAAATCGATGCTGCCTCCAACCGCGGCATCAACGAAATCCGTGAGATCCGCGACAATGTACGCTACCGTCCCGCGCGCGATCGCTACAAGGTCTTCATCGTTGACGAAGCGCATCAGATCACCAAGGAAGCCTTCAACGCGCTTCTCAAGACTCTCGAGGAGCCTCCCGAATGGGTCGTATTCATTCTGTGTACGACTGAGGCATACGAAATTCCCAACACCATTGCCTCGCGATGCCAGCACTTCAACTTCCGGTCGGTTGACTTCTCCGAAATCATCGATCGAATGAAGTACATCGCGGAGCAGGAAAATATCGAAGCGAGCGAAGAGGTGCTGTCCGTTGTCGCCCAGGCGGGCGAAGGCAGCGTCCGGGATTCCCTTTCCGCTCTCGACCAGGCCATCGCGTGTTGTGGAAGAACCTTGAACGTCGAACAGGTCCGCGCCCTTCTCGGCATGTTCGGCACAGAGTCTCTGCGCGCCGTGGCCGAAGCAGTCGAGCAGCAGGACAGCGGCCGCATGCTCGCGATTGTGCAGGAATTGGAGGCAAACGGGCGTAGTCTGCAGCATTTTGCACGGGAACTGGCCCGCTACTGGCGTAATCTTCTGGTCGTAAAGATCTCCGGCAAGCCGACCCGCTTGGTCGCCGCCACCGAACACGAACAGCGGAACTTGCTTGAGACCTCCGGCCGCTTCTCTGAAGAAGACCTCACGCGTTATCTGAATCTCACGCTCGAGCTGTACAAGACCTTGCAAACTTCCCTGCAGCCCCGTCTGCATCTGGAGCTCGGCCTCCTCAAGCTGGTCCAGGCCGGTAAGCTGCGGCCCATCGAGGAGGTGTTGGCCGGCTTCGAGGAGCGGGAATCTCCGCGCAGCGCCGCGCCGAAGCCTGCGCCGCTTACCGCCTCGGCCGTCGCCGAGCCTCCCAGGCCTCCTGCTTTTCAGGCCCCCGCGAAGGCGGTCGAAAAACCGCAAGCGGCAATCCCGGTCCGGCCTCCCGGCGGCGGTCTTCAACAGCAGCTGCATGATGCCTTGCAAGCGGCGGGGTTGAAATTCACCGCCGATGCCGTGAACAGCTCCGAAGTTTCGCTGAACGAGCAGGATCTCGTCATACGAGCACCGAAATCGATGATGCTCGCTCTCAAAACCGAAGCGAAGCTTCAGGCCATCGCGTCCGAGGTTGCGGGCAAGTCAGTCCGCTTGCGTTTGGAGGTGGGTGACAATCTTTCGGCGGCTCCCGTACGCAGCTCCGACCCGGCTCCTGCTGACGATTCCGAAATACGGCAACGCGCGCTCTCGCACCCCGGCGTCAAGCGCTTCCAGGAGCTGTTCCCCGATGCGCAGGTGCGTACCGTGAGAAATTTGAGTGAGTAGAAAGGTTACCGCATGAAGATGCCCGGCAACATGCAGTCCATGATGAAGCAGGCCCAGCAGATGCAGCAGAAGCTGCAGGAGCAGATCGCGGCCATTCGCGTGGAGGGCTCGGCTGGCGGCGGCATGGTCGTCGTCAAAATGGACGGCCACAAAAATGTCCTTAGCGTGAAGATCGATTCCGAAGTCGCAGGTGATGTCGAGATGTTGCAGGACATGGTGCTTGCAGCCTTCAACGATGCTGCCAAAAAAGTAGACGAAGAATCGCAGGCCAAAATGGGTGGGATGCTCGGCGGCCTTGGCCTGCCCCCTGGCCTGTTCTAATGGCGCTGGACAGGCCAGTAAATGCCAGAGTTCGCCGAACCGTTAGCCCGCCTCATCCAGGAATGCAAGCGGCTGCCGGGTATTGGTCAAAAGTCCGCGCAGCGGATCGCTTTCCACCTTCTCCGCACGCCTCGAGAGGACGCTGAGAATCTGGCGCAAGCCATCCTGGATATTAAAGACAAGCTCGGCATCTGCTCCGAATGCAACAATATCAGCGATGGCGGCCTGTGTCTCTACTGCCGCGATCCGCACCGCGATCACTCGCAGATCTGCGTGGTCGAAGAACCCCACAACGTTCTTCCCATCGAAAGTACGCGGGCGTTTCGCGGGCTCTACCACGTTTTGCACGGCGCCATCTCGCCTCTACGCGGCATCGGCCCCGAGCAGCTAAAGATCAAAAGTCTGGTTGACCGTGTTCACCAGAACGAAGTACAGGAAATTATTGTCGCCACAAACCCGACCGTTGAGGGAGAAGCCACTGCGGTCTATCTCTCGCGTCTATTGAAACCGCTCGGCCCCAGAGTTACTCGCATTGCCATGGGCATCCCGGTAGGCAGCGATCTGGAATTTGCAGATGAGGTGACCATGTCGCGGTCGCTTGAGAACCGGAGGGACATCTAAACATCTATGAATCCTGAACTCGAACTTTTCCTCGAAGAGGCATTTGCCTCTCTGAAGCAAGTATCGGGTCAGATCGGGCGCGTGGTCGTCGAGCCCGATTACGATGCCGCTGTCAACGCCGAAGACGCCTCCGCTCTGCGTGAAGAGCTTGTAGCTTTTGTAAATTCACAGCGGCCGCCGGACAAGGATCTCCGCTCTCACGATGGTTTCGAGACGCCCATCACGGGCCAGTTTGCACTTTTGAAGAAGTATCTTCGCCGGATCAGCCTGCATTCTGACGCGATCAACGGAGAGTGGGTGGAAGTAGTGCCGCCAGGTAATTGGATCTGACAAAAAGCAGAGAGCCCTTATGTTAGGGCCCTCTGTCCACTTGCTAATTACCAGTGGAATGAAATGCCGGCAAAGGGTTCTGCCATGTGTGTGACGGATCCGGTCTTGATCTGCGCAATTCCAAATCCGGGAGCCTCAAATACGTGGCCCCGATATCCGAGCCGAAGGTTCAAGTGCTTTGTAGCCGCGAAGTCTGCGCCGCCGCCGTATACGAAATCCGGAGTGATGTAGGTATCCAACACACCCGTGCCCAGCGACCCCGTCAGGGGAGCAAAGACAAGTACGCCGCCGCCGGCAGTCACAAACGGCGACAATCGATGCCGTGCAGCTAATCGATAAACATACGACATCGTTCCTTCATGCGTGTTTGCGAGTATGTTCGCATTAGTCTGCGACAACCCTAAAGGAGTCAGATTCAAACCGCCAATGCCCGTGTATTGCTGCGTGAACTGGGCTAACCCGTAGTCAAACTCAAGCCCCTGATGATCGGTAAGGTAATGGCGATAGGTCACCAAGATTCCGGGCTGATTCTCCGCCGATTGATTTACGCCGTTTCCACTAGTGTTCTGCTGGAATGCGGCGACCACCGAGAGACTGACGTCGTTCCGTGACCCTTCCTGGGCATGAGCGGAACTTACTAGAAAACTGAGAGACACTAAACCTGCAATTAATGTGTACTTCATTTGAAAGACCTCCAAGACGTTCTAAATTGGTGCGAGTAGATGACCTACTAATTCGCAACAATTCTTGTGTGAGTAGTGGACCTACAAATCTTTTGACACGCCGGAATCGCCCCAGGTTGCAGTTTCTCCGCTAAATGAAGGCAATCTTAATCTGAACAAATGTTTCATGTAATGTTCTTAGAAACGCAAATCAAGAATATGTAAAAACGTAACGATAAAATGGGCGTAGTGTTGGTAACAATTGCTTCTCAGCCGGACCGCCCGAAATGGCTGCGCGCGCCCGCTCCCGTTGGCAAAAACTATAACGAGCTGAAAGAACTCGTTACACGTCTTCAGTTGCACACAGTTTGCGAAAGCGCCGCGTGCCCGAACGTCGGTGAATGTTGGAACCGGCGGACGGCCACGTTTATGATTCTTGGAAACGTTTGTACGCGGCGATGCGGATTTTGCGCCGTTCAAAAGGGCGCGCCTCTCCCGGTCGATTACGACGAACCGCGACGTGTGGCGGAAGCTTGCGCGGCGCTGAGTTTGCGCTATGCGGTTGTTACGAGCGTCAATCGCGACGATCGCAAAGATGGTGGAGCTGAACTCTTCGCGCTGACAATCGAAGCGATTCGCCATCACATACCCGGGTGTAAGGTCGAGGTTCTCGTTCCGGATTTCCAGGGTTCGCACGCCGCTATGGATGTTGTCATGAACGCGCATCCGGATGTGCTGAATCACAACACGGAGACGGTTCCACGCCTTTACCGGCAGGTGCGTTTAGGTGCTCGCTATGAACGTTCCCTCGACATGCTCCGCTATGCCAAGCAGATTCGACCCTACATTCCGACTAAGTCGGGATTGATGCTAGGTCTCGGGGAAACCCAAGCCGAGGTATTACAAGTTATGCGTGACCTGCACGATCACCATGTGGATATCCTCACGCTCGGTCAGTACCTTCGGCCTTCGCAGAAGCATCTGCCGATTTTGCGGTACGTTCCGCAGGAGGAGTTTGACGAACTGAAGCATGCTGGCCAAGCCATGGGTTTCGCGCATGTAGAAGCCGGCCCGCTGGTTCGCAGCTCGTATCACGCCGACAGCTCACACGAGAGCGCGGCTTCGCTCCACACATGCGCTCAATGAAGCGGTAAGGTCAAGCACGCTTCGCATCCGGGCCCATCAGGCGCATTGCGCAGTGTGACCGATCCGTTGTGCGCCTCGGCGATCTGCCGGCTTAGCACCAGCCCAATGCCGGATCCGCCTCGCTTGGTGGTAAAGAACGGAACGAATAAGTTCGATGTATTCGAAAGCCCCGGCCCCTCATCCCGCACCACAATCTGGACGCTTGTGGAAGTCCGCTGGTGACGTACGAACACGCGCCCGGATGTCTCCTGCGCTGCATCCACCGCGTTCCTCACGAGGTTAATCAGAACCTGCTCGAGCTGATCGGCGTCGCCTTCAACCGTCAACGGCGGGCACTCTTCAAAAAACACGGGCATTCGCGTCTCGAGACTCGTTACGCGCCGCAGCAGTGCATTGATTTCGACCGGTCCGAACTTCGGAGGCGGCAATTTCGCTAGCCGGGCGTATGCGCTCATGAACCGGCTCAGCGCCTCCGAGCGGCTTGCGATGACATTCAAACCGCGCGCCATGTCTTCGGTCCAATCCTCGGGGCGCGGATCGGTCTTTACCAGATTTTCTAGGCTTTGGGCGATCGATTTGATCGGCGTCAGCGAATTGTTCAGTTCATGCCCCAGCACCCGCACAAGCCGCTGCCACGCCTGAAGTTCCTCTTCCCGCAAAGGACGCGTCAAATCGGTGACGACCAGTAATTGATGCGGCAATCCGCCCTCACGGAACTGGCTGCGGCGAATTCCCCAGCGTCCAGTCCCGCCGGGAAACGAACGCTGCAGAGTTTGCTCTGATTCTCCGACCAGATACTGGGCCAGCCCGAGCGAGGTAGCGTCGCGCGCCAGCAGCCGTTCCGCCGGTTGGGCGAGCAGCCGCTCACCCGCGCGATTCACCAGCCGAAGCTGCTGCTGAGGATCAAAGGCAAAGGCGGCCACCTCGATCTCTTCCATGACTTTTCGCAGCAGTGCTGTCGCTTCCACCGCTCCCAGGCGCTGATCGCGCAGCGTGGCGGCCATGGCGTTCACTTGCTGCATCACTTCGCCCAGCGGCTCGCGCGGGTTTTCCACTCGTGCGCGGATCGAGTAATCCCCCTCGCGCATGGCTTCGAGCAGATTTGCCAGCGTGCGCAGCGGCCCCGCCACGCGGCCGCGCGCGGCAAATGCGAACGCGAGCCAGCAAATTACGAGAAAAACGTCGAGAGTGATCTGCGCTCGCGCCGAGTAGTTGCCGGCTGCCATCAAAAGCGCGCAGGCCAGCACCGCCGGAAAGCCCGCCGCCAGAGCGAACAGGAACACGCGGGCATCGTGCCCTATCCTGAACTTTCGCGCGAAGCTCATGGAAGAGCCGGTGGCGTGAACGCTAGAGCCCAAAACGTTGCAAACGCCGGTACAGGGCGCTGCGGCTCAGCCCCAGCGCGCTCGCTGCATGACTGACGTTTCCTCCGTAACGCGCAAGAGCCTTTTTTATCAGGAATTCTTCCACGTCTTCCAGGCTCATATCCTCGAGCTTGGGAGAGGCCGAGCCGCCTGCTCTCAAAGCAAGATCCTGCGCCTTGATGCAGTTGCCTTGCGCCATAAGAACGGCTCGTTCCACGACATGATTCAGCTCGCGGACGTTGCCATGCCAGGGATGCTCCTGCATTGCTTGCACTGCGTTGTGGTCGAAGCCTCCGATGTTCTTGCGATAACGCCTGGCATGCACGCCGAGAAAGTGGCTGGCGAGCGGGGCCAGATCTTCACGCCGTTCGCGCAGCGGAGGCAAATGAATTTCGATGGTGTTCAAGCGGAACACCAAATCCTGCCGGAACCGGCCGCTCTGCACCTCGTCGGCGAGGTTTGCGTTGGTGGCTGAAATGACGCGCACATCCACGTTTTTGGTTTTCGATGAGCCTACCCGCTCCATCTCGCCGACCTCGAGCACGCGTAACAGCTTGGCCTGGAGGTTGAGCGGTACGTTTGCGATTTCGTCGAGGAAAAGTGTGCCGGTATCGGCCAGCTCAAAGCGGCCGACGCGATCCATCTTTGCATCGGTAAACGCGCCTTTGACGTGTCCGAACAGCTCGCTTTCGAAAACGCCCTCGGCGAGGCCGCCCGCATTGACCGTGACCATCGGCTTATTCGCCCGGCTGGAGATCGCGTGCAAGGTACGCGCCACCACCTCTTTACCCGTGCCTGGCTCGCCGGTGATAAGTACGTTCGCGTCCGACGGCCCGACACGCGCGATCAAATCCAGTACCGGCTGCATCGCCTGCGACTGCGCTATCATGGCGGGCACATTCTCCGCCCGCAGCAGCTGATTCTCCAACTCGAGTTGTTGTCCGCGGCGGATCGCGTGACTCAATTCGAGCTGCGTTCTGACGATAGCTGACAGCCGCTCATTTTCCCAGGGCTTCTGGATGAAGTCGCGCGCGCCGCGCCGCATGGCCTCGACGGCAAGATCTACGCTTCCCCACGCCGTCATCACAATGACCGGCAGCATTGAATCCCGAGCCTGGATCTTGGCGAGCAGATCCAGCCCTTCCTGACCCGATGTCGTGTCCCGCGTGTAATTCAGGTCAATAATCGCGGCATCATAGTCGCGGTTTTCGATCGCCTGCAAAACCCTCTGCGGCGATTCGACCGCCTCAATCTTGTATCCTTCACGCTTCAACAGAAGCCGCAGCGCTTCGAGCACATCCGGCTGATCATCGGCGATCAGGATGCGCATTTGCGACGGCGTTATTTTCATAAATGGTGTGACCCGGCCGGGTCACAGAACCTCAGTTCTGTGTAATCCAGCCATCCTCTATGTGAATGATGCGGTGACCGTACTCGGCGTTCTTTTCGTTGTGCGTCACCTGAACGATGGTTGTTCCTTCGTTATTGAGCTTTTTGAAAAGCTCCATGATCTCTTTGCCCTGGCTTGAATGTAGATTACCGGTCGGCTCGTCGGCGAGGATCAGCTTGGGGTTCGCGATCATAGCGCGCGCGATCGCAACCAACTGCTGCTGCCCGCCTGAAAGCTGGTTCGGGTAGAGATCCTTCTTCGCTACCATGTTGAACCGGTCAAGCGTGTCGCAGACAATGCTCTGCCGCTCTGACTTTTTGATGTTGCGGTAGGAAAGCGGAATATCGAGGTTCTCATACACGGTCAGCGAATCAAGCAGGTGATAGCTCTGGAACACAAAGCCGATGTACTTCTTGTACAGCTCAGAGCGATCCTTCTTATTCATTTTGTGGACGGGATGATCCACGAAATGATACTCGCCAGTCCAGGCGCTGTCATGCATGCCCAACAGGTGAAGCAGTGTCGATTTCCCGGCCCCCGACGGGCCCATGATGGAAATGAACTCGCCTTCCTTGATGTCAATGTTGACGCGGCGCAGCACATAGGTCTTTGTAGGGCCGTGCTCGAAGTACTTTTCTATATTTCTGAGAGAGATCATGGGGACCATAACGGTTCCGGGCCTTACTATAGAGTACGGCAGAGACCGCCCGGTCAAGAGCGATTGCCGGGCTTAGAGCGCCTCGCGAGCCCCCCTATTCATTGGTGAAAGGAAGCTGGGGTCGCGGCGGGACCGGAGGAACCACAATGATCGAGTTCCGGTAGGTGGTGAAGCCGGGGCGGTGCAGCGATTGATAGTGGAGCGCCGCGACCCGTCGAACTTGGCAATAGAATGCCATGGCGAACAAAAGCACCCCAATTGCGATCAGGTCGACGTGCCTGCTGATCATACAGGAACCTCCATACTTTCTTCGACAACGCGGCCGTCGAATAGATGAATCGAGCGGTCGGCATAACGGGCATAGCGCGGGTCGTGCGTGACCATGCAGATGGTCGCTCCGCCGCGATGCAGTTCGCGCAGCAGATCCATGACCTGCTCGCCATTTTGAGAATCAAGGTTTCCGGTCGGCTCGTCCGCGAGCAGAATCGAAGGATCGCCCGCCAGCGCTCTGGCCACAGCCACGCGCTGTTGCTGGCCGCCGGACAATTGCGAGGGATAATGCTTGATGCGGTGTGACATGCCTACCCGCTCCAGCGCCTCGTGCACTTTCCTCTTGCGCTCGCTTGACGGCATGCCGCGATAGGTCAGCGGAAGTTCGACGTTCTCGTACACATTCAAATCGCCGATCAGATTAAACGCCTGAAATATGAAGCCAATCTCGCGGTTGCGGATTCGGGCGCGCTCAGAGAGCTTCAGGCTCTGCACCGGCTTGCCGTTCAGCACGTAGGTTCCCGATGACGGCGAATCGAGAAGCCCCAGGATCGCCAGCAGCGTCGATTTCCCGCAGCCCGACGGGCCGGAGATAGAAACGTACTCACCTCGCTGTATGTCGATGTGAATGCCCGAAAGGGCGTGTGTTTCGACTTCGTCCGTGACGAATACTTTGGTAACGCCTTCCAGATGGATCAACGGATCGGATTGGGCCATTTTCTGCTCGAGTCCTTCCTAAAAGTGTTGTGACTAACTACCGAATACGCACGCCATGCCCATTTAGTTCAAACGGATTCGCGGATAAGAGTCGTATTGCGCCATGTCGGAGAGGATGACGCGGTCACCGACCTTCAGACCCTCGACTACCTCTATCGTGTTAACGGAAGCCCGGCCAAACTTCACATTCACGCGCGTTGCTGCCTTGCCGTCCGGATCGATTTTGAATAAGCCCACGGTTGTGTTGGGCTCGCCGGAGACCGGCCGGTCGACATAAAGCACATCGGGCAACCGTTCGATCTCGATGGTGCCGTCCACACTCAGCTCCGAACGCGCGCCCTGCGGAAGCGGCCCGAGCAGGGCTACGTCCACCAAAACGGTGCCGTTTTGAGCAGCCGGATCGATTCGAATCACTCTTCCCGGAACAATGCCGTTGCGCGTGTCAATGCTGGCGTCCAAGCCAATCCGCACGTCCTTCATCTGAGTTTCCGGTATCTGCAGAACAGCCTTCAGCTTCTTCGGGTCGGCTACCTTCGCGAGAATCGTTCCGGCCGCGACGCGCTGGCCCACTTCAACATCGACTTCCTGCAGTACGCCATCAATGCCGGCACGAATGGTGAGTTGGTCCACCTGGCGCTTCTTTAACTCATATGCTGCGCGCGAGCTTTCAACGACCACTCTCTGGGCCTCTATCTGCGCCTTGATGGCCTCGTCCTGAATGGCGAGCCGCTGCTTCTGTAATCCCTCCCGGTTTCGGAGCTGGTTGGCCTGGTCCACGGACAGACGGGATTCCAGATCGCTCTTCAGGTTGAGCCGCGTCAATTCAAGGTCGCGATCAGCGGTCAGCTTCGCTTGAGTCTCCTGGGACTGCAGCTCGGCGAGCTGCGCCTGCTGATCAAGCTTGTCGCTCTCAAGCTTCACCTTCAGGTTTGCGAGGTTCGCCTGATCCTGCTTCATCTGCCACTCGGCCTTCTCGGCTTCGAGTTCCAGGTCGGGGTCGCTGAGGATCAGAATGACGTCGTTCGCTTTAATTTCATCGATACCGGCGCGCCGTACAATCTGCGCTACGCGCGAATCCTGCGCCGCAGCAATCCAGTGAATCTCTTCAGGCTTCAGAGATCCCAACCCACGGACCTGGCGCTCCATCGGTCCGCGTCGAACCGTTCCAGGCCATAAACCACTCGCATCCACGGAGGGAGCGGCCGGTTTTAGTCTTGCCAAGGCGACCGTCGCGCCGCCCACCACAAGCACAGCAAGCGTGATCCAGAGGATGCGGCGAATCAGGCGCTTCCTGGCTACTTCTTTTCCACGAGGTACATCCATCGATCGAGTCTGTTCCATCCTGTGAGGTGCATGCCGGCGGCCATGCGTGCGACGCACCGTAAGTATCTGATTGCAAGACTCTATTTTGCGTGGCGTCGAGTGTTCGGGTGTTCGGTACTGGGACTCGTTCGTGCGCTACGGGGCGGTGGACCGGACGTCTTCGCGCGGAGGGTAAACTGTGGTTTCCTCACCGGCCGGCAGTTGGGGAATCGCCAGTTCTGTGGCGCCACCCTGCTGTCGTGCCGTGAGCCCCTGTTATCGCGGCGGACTTTTCTGATTGTTACAAACGTTTGATTATCACGAACGATCAATTAGATGCGCCGCTGGACCCCGAGATGTTTGCTCATCACATAGACTCTCATTCTTTTGTAAAAGCATCCTCATTTCGGCCGATAGGAGGAGAAGGTGCTTATAAAAAAAGTTGTAAAATTAGGCACGAATCCAGGAGTGTAGCTCCTGAATTCGATTCAGTTACGTCAGGTCTCTGAGATGTTTCCGCAATTCGGACGGGTAATAACGCTGGTCGTCATGGCGATCCTGGTCGCGATGTTCATGTGGATCCATGTGCGAGACCGGCAGCCAAGAGTGCGTCTGTGGCTATTCGGATGGGCCTCCATTCTGGTGCACTTCGCCTCCGCTGCGCTCTTCAGCTTCAAGCTGATTCCGGAGGCGATGTTCGATTGGACGGCATACACGACATTGGTTTTGGCGGCCGCCTGCTTTTTCCTGTCGGTTTGCGGCGAGTCGCTGCACCCGGCTCAAAGGAGAATCGCGCTTTTTTGCCTGATCGTCGGACCCGTTCTACTGTATTGGACGTGTTTGGTGGCCGGAGTGCAAAACGCCCTGGTGTACCGGACGGGACTCGTTTTCATTCTGGGTGCGGCTCTAGGGCTCACACTTTGCTGGCACGAGCAGATGTCGCGCGGAGAACGGCTGTGGAGCATTGCTGTTACGGCGGCGCTTGCGGGCGTGGTCTCATGGCTTATTGGCCAAAATCCCCAATATGGGATGGAGTTCTTCCTCTCTTCCGGCTTTGTGCTTACGGGCCTAAATTATTGGCGACGATACCGCCGTTTCAGCCCGGGCGTCGTTTTTACTTCCGTATCGTTTGTTTGCTGGGGCATGGTCTGGCCGGTAGCCGAATCGCTGCTGACGCTTCACGTAGCCGTCCCGGATGACAGCATTCTCTGGGATCTGCCGAAATATTTTGTCGCTTTCGGCATGATGGTAACCCTATTCGAGAATGAACGCGAGGTCTTGCGCCTCGAGATAGCCGAAAGGAAACGGGCAGAAGACTCCGCTCAGGCTGCGAACCGCGCCAAAGGCGTGTTCCTGGCCATCATGAGTCACGAAGTGAGAACCCCGATGAACGGCATCCTGGGTCTCGCGGACCTGCTGCTCGAAACCAAATTGAACCCCGAACAGCGGGACGATCTGAAAATGGTCAAGACTTCGGCGGAATCCCTGCTGATGGTTATCAATGACGTACTCGATTTTTCGAAGATCGAGGCCGGGAAGCTGGAATTCGAGAACATCCCGTTCAACCTGGAGCAATCACTGAACGAAACGATCCGGAGCATGAGGTTTCGTGCTCATGAGAAAGGGCTGGAGGTGGTGTTCAAAAGCGCTCCCGATGTGCCCCGTTGGATTACGGGGGATGCGGGCCGTCTGCGGCAAGTGATGGTCAACCTCATCGGAAACGCGATTAAGTTCACCGAGGAAGGCCTGGTCTTGGTCCGGGTGGAGAGCAAGGGGCGGCAGGATCATACTTGCGAACTGTACTTTGAAGTCGCCGATACGGGCATCGGCATTCCGCCTGAAAAGCGGCAATTGATCTTTGAGCCATTTACCCAGGCCGATGATTCTACTGCACGCCGCTTTGGAGGGACGGGATTAGGACTCGCCATCTCTGCACGTTTGGTGGCGTTGATGGGTGGAACGCTGGCAGTGAAAGCTGCACCTTCCGGGCCTGGAAGCGTGTTTCACTTTAATGCGCGCTTCGGAGTGAGCACGTGCGGCGCTTCCGATGAGGTTCCAGCGCCTTCCTCGCATGGCACCGGCTCCGGCACACAAACAACCCCGGAAGCCCGCGATGCAGTGCACGTTTTACTTGCCGAGGACAATGCCGTGAACCAGCTGCTGGCGGTGAAGCTGCTCGAAAAACGCGGGTACCGCATCACCGTGGTCAAGAATGGACTGGAGGCACTGCAGGCGCTCGAAAGTACGCGCTTCGATCTGGCGCTCATGGACGTGCAAATGCCCGAGATGGACGGGTTAGAGGCGAAGGCTGCCATCCGGCGGGTCGAAGCGGCTAGGGGCACGCACCTGCCGATCATAGCGATGACGGCGCATGCGATGAAGGGCGATGAGGATCGATGCCTCGCTGCCGGCATGGACGGTTATGTTCCCAAGCCCGTCATTCCAACCCAGCTTTTTGAAACGATCGAGCGGGTATGCCGCGCAGCTAAGAGTGCGGCAGAAGACGCCCAAGGGCATATCGAGCAGGCGGTAGGCCGGTAGCCGCAGTATCGCTCAGCAGTTTCCTACCAGGGATCTTCTGTTCCTCAGCCGGTCCTCAAATTCGGCCAGCGGAAGCGTATTCAGGACATCAGAAGCGGATAACCAGCCGCGCCGGGCGGTAACGACGCCAAAGCGCATGTTCCGGAAATGAGACGGCCGGTGCGCGTCTGTCGAGATGGTGAATTGGCAACCCTTTCGCTTTGCGGTGTGCACGAGATGGCTGGGAAGGTCGAGCCGCTCCGGGCTGGCGTTGATCTCGAGAAAGATGTTGCGGCGTGCGGCCAGTTCCGCAACGCGATCGAAATCGAAGGGGTACGATTCGCGCTGCAGCAGCATCCTACCCGTTCCATGGCCCAGCACGCGCAGTGTTGGAGATTCAAGCGCCCGTAGAAGCCGGTCCGTCATCTCCTGAGGCTCGAGATTGAAATAGCTATGAACGCTTCCGATCACAAGGTCCAATTCAGCAAGCGCATCTTCGGCGATATCCATTGACCCGTCCCGCAGGATGTCGCACTCGAGACCGGAAAAGACACGCAGCGGAAGACCTTGCCGTTTCAGCTCGCGTACTTCGCGGGCGAAAGCAACAACGCGATGCTCATCCAGCCCGTTCGACATTGCAAGCGCCTTCGAGTGATCGGTAATTGCGATGTAGCTGTAACCAAGCGCCGCGGCGGCCTCGGCCATTTCCTGCAGAGTTGCGCGGCCATCCGTGGCGGTGGTATGCATGTGCAGATCGCCGCGCATGTCCGATAGCTCGACCAGCGTCGGCAGCGTGCCCGCCTGTGCGGCTTCGAGTTCCCCGCTGTTTTCTCTCAGTTCAGGCGGAATCCAGGCGTATCCAAGCCGGTTATAGATCTGCACTTCATTCTTGCCGGCAACACGCTCGTTGGAGTCGATCGTGAAAAGGCCGTATTCATTGAGGGTCAGCCCTTGTTTAATGGCGTTTGTGCGTAGAGCGACGTTGTGCTCCTTGCTGCCGGTGAAGTACTGCATGGCGGCGCCGAAACTCTCAGGCGGGAGAGCGCGCACATCCACCTGGAGCCGTTCCAGTCCGAAGCTTACGCTGGCTTTATTCGAGCCCTGGCCCAGTACCTCCTGCGTTTTCGGATGTTGAACGATATGGGCCAGCGCGCCGGCGGCCGAAGGTCCGGTAACAAGAATATCCAGATCGCCGATCGTTTCCCGCCCGCGGCGAAGGCTGCCGGCCGGCTCTGCTTCTTCGATGCCGGGAAGAGCAAGAAATTCGGCAACAAGCTCATCCGCGACGCGGCGGCCAAAGCTGAGCAGGAATCGGCCGGCGCTCTTACGGTACGCTTCAATGCCGCGTAGAACTTTCTCTTCGAGCTTGGCTCCCATGCGCGGGAGATCGCGCAGCTTGTGTTCGCGGCAAATGCGTTCGAGGTCATCGACTGTCTTGACGCCGTGATGCTCGTAGAGAAGCGCGATGCTCTTCGGACCGAGGCCCTGTATCTTCAGCAGTTCGAGCGCAGAGGCTGGATAACGCGCGAGCATCTCGTCGCGGCGTTCGAAAGAACCGCGCTGGCAGATCTCGGCGAGGACGGCGGCGAGGCCCTTGCCGATTCCCGAGATCTCAGTCACTTTTCGCTCGGGATTACAGACGATATCGGCGACGCGCTCGGGGTAACTGACGATAACGGCGGCAGCGTTGCGATAGCTGCGGATGCGGAATCCGTCCTCGCCTGCCACTTCCATCAGATCCGCTGTCTCGTGGAGCAGACCGGCGATGTCTTTATTTTCCATGCCGACGTTTCAGCAATCCCCTGGGCGCCGTGCTCAGGGGCGCAGATGGGGAAGGTTCGACATGCACGAGTACATCGGCAACCCACGACAGAGTGTCGCGAATCGCGGTGCGGACTCTGGCTGCAATCTCATGGGAGGTTCGCACGGTCAGATCCGGGTCGACTTCGAGATGCAGGTCGACGTGATACTTCAAGCCCGTACGCCGCGCAAAACATTTCTCTATTCCAAGCGCTCCGGGAACACTCAGCGCCACCTCGCGAATTTCGTGCATTCTGTCAGGCTCGGGCATGGTATCGAGCAATTGCCCGACGGTGCGCCGCACGACCCGAATAGCGAGGAAAAGGATGATGCCGCCGATGACGATACCGCCGGCCCGGTCGGCGTTCGCAAACCGGTGCGGGTTGGCGATGGTCAGCGCCACGGCAATGAGCGCTACTGTCGTCGACAAAAGGTCCGTGATGTCGTGCCAGGCATCGGCTTGCAGCGACGTGCTCTGTAGGCGCTTCCCGACACGAAGCTTGGATACGGCCAAAAAAACTTTCAGTACGATTGCAGCGAACAGCGGGTACAGCGCATAGCGAGCAACCACACTCGGCTCTGATAATGATGTGAGGCCGTGCCAAAGAATGCCGGCGCCTGTGAGGAGCAGCATTCCGCCGACGGCCAGCCCAGCCAACGTTTCGTAGCGGCCGTGTCCATACGGATGTTCAAAATCAGGCGGCTTGCTTGCGAGCCAGAGACCGGCGTACACAATCGCGGATGACAACGCATCTCCGGCGGCCTCGAGCCCGTCGGACACGAGCGATACCGAGCCCGCCCGTATGCCGACCAGCACTTTCGCGATCGCCAGGCCGACTCCGATGGTGATGCTCAAAAGAGCGATCCGGCGGCCGACGCGCTCTAAGGTGTTTCCGGCAGAGAGGCCGGATGGAGCGAGCATACGCTTCGAGGATAGCGTGGACCGGGAAGTTTGAGCGCACCCTCACTTCAAGCTCTGAAGGTAGGTGATGATCTGCCATCGCTGCTGTTCCGGCAACTGGGAGAAGGAAGGCATGCGATGGCTTGCGGAGCCATTTTGCAGGATCCAGAAAAGCGTTCCCGGGTTCGCCTTGCGGACGAACGGAGTGGCTAGTGGCGGCGTATGCGGCCGGCCGACACCCCGGCCCGCCTCCCCATGGCAGCCGACACATTCACGGCGAAAGAGCTTAGCGCCCGCGGCAACAGAGCACTCGTTATCCGCGTACGGATTCGCGCGAGGCCCCGCCACGGCGCTCGCCTTCTGCAGCAGCGATTGCGCGCGAGCGAATTGCGAAAGCAATCCCGCTGCGAGAATCGCCTGCACTGTAAAACGCCGAATCACCGATGATACCTGCGCGCGAATTGCGTAAATTCGTACGAGAGACCAACGCGCAGCAGAACGGGAAAGCTCGTATCAGTGGTCCCGAACGAAGGAGAGACCTTTAGCGCCAGCCCGCTCGAAAGCGTCCACTCAAGAATCGGAGCGACGTAGTGCGACGTGTCACGCAGCGTCAAAGACTGTGTGTCGCCGAGACCTCCGTAGAATTCTACGCCCGTTCGGAAATTTTCGCGGCAGAGATTACAGCGATCCGGTCGAGCCTCGAGCGCCAGCGGCCGATACACTCCGACCGCGTAGCCGAACTCCCACGGAAAATGCGCAACGTTTTTTTCCACAATGAAATTCTCAGAGAAGTTCCATCCGCGCCAGTTGCTGCCGAGCAATAGTTTGGTCTCGATCTCGCGCTGTTTCACTGTGCGCAGAACGCTGTTCGGTATTAGGAAATCCTGCTGGCTGTCATGACCGACTACTTCGAGCAGCGTCTTATCGGCGCCATTTATGTCCTCAAACTCGACGTACAGGACCGGGTTGATCCAGTGCTCGCGCCGGGCGAGCCGGAACCGATTCTCCCAACGGAATCCCGTAAAGATGGCACTTTGCTGAGCGGTGGCCTGTCCGTCAAGGTACAACTCGGTGGTCCACCACCCAAGCAGCCCATACTCGAGTTCCATCGCTGTCGCGCCAAACAAATCGCCGCGCTGCGGTTGGCCGAGAACACTTCGATTCTCCAGGTCGAGATTGCCCTGCTCCTCCATCTGATGCGTGTACGTGACGAAGTACGGTCCTTCCGAGGCCGGAAGTAGCTGAGTGGCTGCGCCAAGCAGGGAATAAATGACAACTCCTCGCAAAATCAGCTTCATAGGCTTGAGGGCAGGATACAAGACCGATCAGGTCCTAGATATAGATGTTCAGCAGACCGCTACAAAGCGGGTGTGGATTTGATTATATCGGATCTGAATGGTCGTATATGCGGCTTAGCGATGCGCTTCCGTTAGGGCAATACCGGCAAGCAGGATCGTTCTCTGAGCCCGGTATGGCTTACGCCGCCGATTTCCAGTTCCAGCGTCTGGTTCGGGTCTCGCGGGAGTGCGAGTTCCACCTGTAAGAAGTTTGTTGTGAGTGCCAACCCGGGCTGCTGAAGGGTAACAGCCGAAAGTGCGCGGCCGATCATTTGCCTTCTGAACAGGAGGTTCTTGCGTTCTGCTAATTCGCGCAGCACACGCGTTCGTTGATGACGCACCGGAACAGGCACCGGAGGCATGTATTCAGATGCCGGGGTTCCGGGGCGCTCTGAATAAGAGAAGACGTGAAGGTAAGTGAACGGTTGCTGCTCGATGAAGCGTACCGTCTCGGCGAACTCGGCATCGGTCTCTCCCGGAAAACCGGTCATTACATCTGCGCCGATGGCGGCATCCGGCATCAGCTCGCGAGCGAGTTCGAGGCGGGTCGCGTAGTGGCGAGTCCGATATTTACGAAACATGCGTTTCAGCACCGCGTCAGAGCCTGATTGCAGCGGCAGATGCACATGTCGTGCGATGCGCGGTTCGGTGGCAACGAATTCCAGCAGTTCTCTGCTCCAATCCATTGGCTCGACCGAGCTGATGCGCAAGCGGCGCACGGCCGTTTCGGCCAGAATGGCGCGCAACAGATCGACAAAGCGCGGACTGCCGAACAGATCTCGTCCCCAGCGTCCGAGATTGATGCCCGTCAGGACAATCTCGGCGTAGCGGCCGCTCAAATCGCGCATCTGCTGCAGAACGTTTTCGAGTGACGCGCTGCGGCTGCGGCCCCGAACGCTCGGGATGATGCAGAACGAGCATCTGTTGCTGCAGCCATCCTGTACTTTCAGATTGGGCCGCGTGCGATCCTGGCTCGTGCCGCGGATGAGGGTTGGCCCAAATGCGTTTTGCACGGCTATATCGCTGACGAGAATCTGACCGTGATATTCCTCAGCAGCGGAATTCACGATGTTCGCGATCTCGCTCTTGCGGCCGTTGCCCACCACCCAGCGCACGCCTTCGAGATGCGACAGTTCCTCGGGGGCGCGCTGTGCGTAGCAGCCGGTAACCAGGATCTCGGCCTGCGGCCGCTCCCGATGAAAATTGCGGATCAACCGGCGTGCATCGACATCCGCCGAACGGGTCACGGTGCAGGTGTTCAGCACGACAAGATCGGCCGATTGGGCATCGCAAACGGGCAGAAAGCCCAGGTCCTGCAGAGACGCTTCGATGGCCGCGCCCTCGGCCTGCGACGCCCGGCACCCCATGCTCTGAACTAATACACGCTTCACTCTAAACTTCAGTGTAGAAATTGGGAATCATGGCAGGTGGGAACCGAGCGTCCAACAAGAAGCGCGGCAAGGAGCTTGCCAGATATGGGCCGGAAAATCGAACCGAAGGTGCGAGATACTGGAAGTTGCCTGCGCGGTCGGGCAACCGCTGGATGTGCTCGTTTTTGCGAGAGCGTCGAGAGGAAAGTCCGGTCTTCCCAGGGCAGCATGCCGGCTAACGGCCGGGGATGTGCGCTCAAAGCGCACGTTACGGAAAGTGCCACAGAAAATATACCGCCACGCGGTTCTGCAAGGAACGGCGGGGTAAGGGTGAAAAGGTGCGGTAAGAGCGCACCGCGGCGGGAGTAATCGCGCCCGGCAGGGAAAACCCCATGCGAAGCAAGACCAAATAGGGGAGGAGGAGTGGCCCGCTCCGTTACCACTTCCGGGTAGGTCGCTTGAGCCGTTCAGTAATGGATGGCCTAGAGGAATGGTTGCCGCCTGTAACAGCGTAGCTTCGTGGTTACAGGTACAGAAACCGGCTTACAGATCGCGCAGGTTCACATGAGTCTGCAGCCCGGTTGGGATGCGCGCCACAAACGTTATAATTTTGGAGGTTCCCGCGATGGCTGTTAGCAAAGAACTCCAGGACCTGCTGGAGATCCTCGTGTGCCCCGTCTGCAAGGGCAAAGTTGTCCTGAAGGAAGACGAAACTGCGCTGAAATGCGTCGAGTGCCGAAGGGTCTATCCAATCCGTGACAACATTCCGATCATGCTGAAGGATCAGGCCACGATCGAGCCGTAGTTCCGCATGAGCATTCTGGAGCAACTCCCACACGGCGCCGCGGTCGCGGTCATTCGCCTCCGGTCCTTAGGTGATTGCGTTCTTACGACCCCAGGCCTGACGCTGCTCCGGCGTGCGCGACCGGACCTGAAGATCGGCGTTTCCGTGGAAGAGCGCTTTACTGCAGTGTTCGAAAATCATCCCGCCGTAGACGGAACTCTTGCGCCGACGTGGCAGGCGGTGCGCGCCTGGCATCCGCTCCTGTGCGTCAATCTGCACGGAGGCACGCGGAGCCAGTGGATGACGGCACTCTCGCTTGCACGCTGGCGCGCCGGATTTTCTCATCACAGCACGACGCTTGCCTACAATTTGAAGATTCCGCGGGCGCAAAAAATTCTGGGAGTGAACCGCACCGTGCACACGGCCGAGCATCTGGCATCGGCTTTTTTCGCCTTAGGCGTGCCTATCGACCGGGTGCCGCGCGCGCAACTATGCGCGGGCGAAACGCCGATACCCGGCAAATACGCCGTATTGCATCCGTTTGCATCCGGTGTCGAGAAGCAATGGCCGGCTGAAAGGTTCTGCGAAGTAGCACGCTACCTGCAACTCTGGAACATCACGCCTGTCTTTCTTGCAGGTCCTGGTGACGATGCCGGGCCATTCAAGGAACATGCGGTGTTCCAAGGGCCGCTGGCCGAAGCGCGAAACGTGCTGTCGAAAGCCGTCGCGTTCATTGGAAACGACAGCGGTCCGGCGCATATAGCTGCCGCGTTTGGCGTTCCCAGCGTTGTGCTGTTCAGCACATCGAACCCGGCCATCTGGGGCCCGTGGCAGACCGAATCAGAGGTAGTGGTGGCGTCTGAAGGTATGCAGAAGGTCAGCGTTTCCCGTGTGATCGCCGCGCTTGAACGGCTGCGCACGTTCGAAGAGGCGCACGCTTGAGCCAACTGCGGCGCCTGCTGCGTTATGCGCGTCCTTATACGGCGGGCCTGCTCGCTTCCGTATTCTTCATGGCCGTTGTTGGCCTGTCGCAAGGACTGCTTGTGCGACTGATTCCGCTGGTGTTCGAGCGAGTGCTCGATCCCAGTTCGCCCGACGCGCCCGCGGTGCTGTTCTCAATCCCGCACACTAGTATCCGGATCTACCTGCATCAGGTGTTTCCCGCCTCGGTACACAACATCTGGACCATGGTCGCCTTCGGCATCATGGCGTGTTTCCTGGCCAAAGGGGTGTGCGACTATTTCGGCAATTATCTGATCAACTGGGTCGGCATCAGCGCCATTATGGATCTGCGGCAGGAAGTATTTGACCGCATTCTCCGGCAGGATGCGCAGTTTTTCGAAGACGAGACTACCGGCCGCATCATGTCGTCGATCATGAACGACATTGACCGTATCCAGATTTCCGTTTCCACGATGCTTGCCGATTGGCTGCGGCAGATCTTCACGGCACTATTTCTGCTGCTGGCGATGATCTCAATTGACTGGCGGCTGTCGCTTATCAGCCTGTTAGTTTTTCCTGTCGTCGCGGTTCTCACCGGCCGCCTGGGGTACCGCATCCGACATACCACTCGCTATGCGCAGGACATGGCGGCGGGACTGACACAAATTCTGCAAGAGACGATCACCGGGCATGAGGTGGTGAAAAGCTTCGGGGCGGAAGATTTCGAGTCAAAGCGCTTCCGGCTCGCGGCTCAACGGCTGAAGAGCGGGAATTTGAAATACGTGGCGCATCAGGCGATCGCTTCGCCGATCATCGAAATCTTCGGCGCCCTGACGATCATCTTTCTGCTGTACCTCGGGCGCGAGCAGGTGAAGAGCGGCATTATGACCGCGGGCACGTTTACCGGTTTCGTGTTGGCGCTGGTCATGCTGTATGAGCCGATCAAGCGCCTGACGAACATACATAATGTGTTTCAGCAGGGCATCGGCGCGGCGCTTCGAGTGTTCGGGTATCTCGATACTCAACCGGATGTTATGGACGCTCCTCATGCCGTCAAGCTGACGCGCTTTGAGAAGGGCATCCGGCTGCACAATGTCAGCTTCAGTTATCCGGCAACGCCCGATCGCACCGTGCTTGACGGCATCAATCTCGACGTGAAGGTTGGGGAGGTGGTCGCGCTGGTGGGACATAGCGGCGCGGGAAAAACCACGCTGGCGAACCTTGTTCCTCGCTTTTACGATGTCGTCTCTGGCTCGGTTCAGATCGATGGCCGTGACATTCGCGAGATCCACCTCAGCAGCCTGCGCGAGAACATCAGCATCGTGGCTCAGGACACGTTCCTGTTCAACGATACGGTGTTCGACAACATCGCGTATGGACGCCCCGACGCAAGCGAGGAGGAGGTGATCGCCGCCGCCCGTACCGCGCTGGCTGACGAGTTTATCGAGAAGCTGCCCAACGGCTATCACACGCTCATTGGAGAGCGAGGCCACAAACTCAGCGGCGGACAGAGACAGCGGCTGGCGATCGCGCGCGCGCTGTTGAAAGACGCGCCGATACTGATTCTCGACGAGGCCACGTCACACCTCGATACAGAATCGGAAAGGCTGGTCCAGCAGGCGTTGACCGCGCTGATGAACAAGCGCACGGTAATCGTGATTGCGCACCGGCTGTCGACCATCCGCCAAGCGAGCAAAATCATTGTGCTCGAAAACGGGAAGATCGTGGAGGCCGGCACTCACGAGCAGCTCCTTTCGGCTCGCGGTGTGTATTACCGGCTGCACGATCTGCAGCACACCAGTGCGGGTGCAATTGCCGGGTGAGTGCGCGAGGGGTTTCGGTGGATGCGCGGCCGGCTCTGAATCGACCCATTCGGAGCATGACGGGATACGCGCAGGTTCGCCGTGCGACGGCGGCCGGAGAACTGACGCTAAGCCTGCGCACAGTGAATCATCGCGGACTTGACCTGCATTTTTATATGTCAGGCGATCTGGCGCCCTTCGAAAACTCGATGAGAAGCGCGATCAAGCAAGAGGTCAGCCGCGGGCACGTCGAACTGCGGGCCGGGCTATCGCGCCAGAGCACGGGCGAGGTGGCCGGATATGATTCCAAAGCGCTCGGCCGCTATCTTGCCGCGTTCCGAGAGGCCAGCAACGAGTTCGGATTGAGCGGCCAGCCGGACCTGAACGTTTTCCTCACTCTGCCTGGGGTTTTCACGAACCAGATGCCGGCGGAGCCACTGGATGACGTCTTTGAAGCGGAAGTGCTATCGGCGCTGGCCGAGTGTCTAACCGAGCTGAATGCTTCACGCGAGCGCGAGGGCGCCGCGTTAGCCAAGGATCTCGAGTGCATTCTGAAAGATGTAGAAGTAGCGGTCACATCAATCGGAGCGGCGCGCGGGCGCGCGCTTTCGTATTTCCAGACTCGGTTGCGCGAACGTCTGCAGGAGTTGCTCGAAGGCGCGGGCCTGCCGGAAGCCCGAGTGGTGGAGGAGGCGGCGCTACTCGCCGATAAATCGGATATTCAGGAAGAGCTGACGCGCCTCACTGTACATGCGCAGGAGCTGAAACGGATGCTCGAAGCCGGAGGCGAACTGGGAAAGCGCCTGGATTTTCTTCTTCAGGAGATCAGCCGGGAAACGAACACGACGCTGGCCAAGAGTTCGGGAGCAGGTGAGCCTGGCCTGGAGATAACGAACCTCGCGCTAAGCATCAAAGCTAATATCGAAAGAATGCGGGAACAAGCTCTGAATTTTGAGTAGAGAGTTAGTCCAAGACACGTGCGCGGTCGATGCCCCTCGACGCGGCCTCTACATGACAACCGTTTTCATTATTTCGGCGCCGTCCGGCTCTGGCAAATCGACGCTTGTGGCGCGTCTACTCGCGGGCGATGCGGGACTGCGTTTCTCGGTTTCCTACACCACGCGGCGTCCGCGCGGCAACGAAAAGCCGGGCGAAAGCTATGTGTATATCTCGCGTGAGGAGTTCCTGCGGCGCATCGACGGGAACGAGTTCCTGGAGCATGCTGAAGTTTTCGGTAACTTCTACGGCACGAACCGGGAGGTTCTGGAACAGGCCCAAAGCGAAGGGAAGGACCTGATACTCGACATTGACGTGCAGGGTGCGAGACAATTAAAGGAGCGTATCCCCGAAGCGGTGACGATCTTCATTCTGCCTCCTTCCCGAGACATCTTGGAGCAGCGGTTGCGATCGCGGTCAGAGGATGCGGAAGAAGTGATCCAACGCCGGCTAAAAGAAGCTGCCGAAGAGATTCGTAATTACCGGCAGTACGATTACGTGATTGTGAATCATCGGGTGGAGGAATCGAGCACAACGCTGGCGGCAATCATCAAGGCCGAGCGGGTGCGCCGGTTGCGAATGGAAGATAGAATTCGGCCGATTCTCAAGAGTTTTGAGAACCGGCACCCGTCACTGTTTTCGAACAAGTGACCGTTCAGAGCGCCAAATAGGCGAGGATCTGGAAGGAAGAGAGAAACATGGCAGATAAACCAAGAACGAACGCAATGTACAGTATTCCGGAAGATGTTGCCGCGAGTACCTACCGCTTCATCATTGTGGCCGCCAAGCGGGCCCGGCAACTCCAAAACGGGCAGCGCAGCGTGTTGCCGGCGGCGAACAAGAAACCGACCGTCCTGGCCATGGAAGAAGTGCGCCGGGGTCTGGTGCCGTACACGGATCTGGACATAGAGCAACCAGCAATCATCGAATAGTAGCGGACCATGCGCGTCGTATTGGGGGTGGGTGGCGGCATCGCTGCATATAAGTCAGCGGAGCTGGTGCGCGCGCTCCAGCAGCGCGGCCATGACGTGCAGGTCGTGATGACGCGCGCGGCGAGGGAGTTCATTCAGCCGCTGACGTTTGCGGCGCTCACCGGCCGCAAGGTCATCACAGATCTTTTCTCGCAGTCAGGCGGGGAAGACACGCTTTCAAGCGCGGTCGAGCACATCGCCGTGGCACACGAAAACGAGGTACTGGTAGTGGCACCGGCGACCGCCGATCTGCTGGCCCGGTTCTCGCACGGCCTCGCAGATGATTTCCTGACGACGCTTTACCTTGCCTTCGAGGGGAAGGTCGTGCTCGCCCCCGCGATGAATTCAGCCATGTGGGAGCATGCGGCGACCAAGACCAATCTGGGAATTCTGCAGCAGCGCGGGCACGTGATCATTGAGCCCGAGGAAGGTTGGCTTGCCTGCGGAACGCTGGGAGCAGGGCGTCTGCCGGACCCCGTTCGAATTGCGGAGCAGGTGGACTCGATTACTCGCCGGAAACGGGATTTGACGGGCGAATCCATTCTGATCACCGCAGGCCCGACGCAAGAGGCGCTTGACCCGGTGCGCTACATCAGCAACCGGTCGAGCGGAAAAATGGGGTATGCCATTGCGCATGCAGCTGCCGAACGCGGCGCCCGCGTCGTGCTGGTCTCCGGGCCGGTCAGCATTCCGGCGCCACACAATGTGGAAGTGATTCATGTGCGAACCGCGCAAGAGATGAGGAAGGCTGTTTTCGATCACCTTGAAGAAACCAGCATTATCATCAAGAGCGCCGCGGTCGCCGACTACTACATGGCGAATGTTCCGCAGCAGAAACTTAAGAAAACAGCAACCCGCCTGTCGCTCGAACTGGATCCGACACCTGACATCCTGGCTGAGGCCGGGCAGCGCAAGGGCGATCGCCTGCTTATCGGATTCGCCGCCGAGACCGAAAATCTGGTCGAAGAAGCGCGCAGAAAAATGATCTCCAAACACTGCGACATGCTGGTGGCGAACCTGGTGAATCGTGACGGCCTCGGCTTTGATGCGGACCAAAACGAGGTTGACATCATTCTCCCGTCAGGCCAGGCGGTACACGCCGGTCCGGCGGACAAGAAAGATATTGCCGAGCGCATCCTCGATCAGGTAGCAACCTTGCGGCTGCATCTGCGCGCCGTCGAGAAGCCGGCCTGACCGCGAATATGAGCGCAGACGAGCTTCGCAGCTACCTCGAACTGTATCGAGATCTCGGTTTCGATTCCGTCTACATTCGCAAATCACCTGTTCGGCCCGTCGCATTATCGGAAGTGATCGTTGCCCAACCCGCGACGGCCGTGGCGCCCGCACCGGCTCCGGCTCTGCCGGGACTCGCTCCCGAAGACGACACGCTCGAGCAGATTCGTCTAGACATCGGGGATTGCAAGCGCTGCCGGCTGTGCGAAGGACGGCAGACGGTCGTGTTCGGATCAGGCAACCCGCGGTCACCGTTGGTGTTCGTAGGAGAAGGACCGGGTGCGGACGAAGATGAGCAAGGTCTGCCGTTCGTTGGACGGGCCGGGCAGTTGCTGACTCAGATGATCGAGAACACGGCCGCCAAGGAAGGCATCCCCATTCGGCGCTCCGATGTCTATATCTGCAATGTTGTGAAATGCCGGCCACCGGAGAACCGCACTCCCTTGCCGGATGAAATGGAGATCTGCGGACAGTTCCTATTTCGCCAGCTCATGGCGATCAAACCGAAGGCCATTTGCGCCCTCGGATCCACCGCCATGAAAGCGCTTTTGAATTCAAAGGAAGGCATCACCCGGCTGCGCGGGAAATGGCATAAATGGCGCGATATCCCTGTCATGATCACCTATCATCCGTCTTATCTGCTGCGCCAATACAACCAGCAGGCGAAGCGTGAAGCGTGGGAAGACCTGAAAGCGCTGCTGCACTTCGTGTTCGATTAAGGGCCCTCGCGCTCGCGGAAGAAGCAGATATAACAGTTTCCTCCGGAAATGCAATCGAGCATGCGGGCTCCGCACTGGCTCGAGGCGCGCGAACCTGAATCGGTTTCTAATCCTTCGCCTGGCTGAATGCGCCGGTCCAGGAACAACCGGCCGATGCGCTGTTGTTTTCACTCGAGCGTAACGCTCTCGCAGCAAGAATCACAGTGCTTATATAAGCGCAAGAGTCATGAGCTCACTTCAATAACCGGGCTCGCTCGAAGAGATCGGAACAACGCTTGCAAGAACCAGAAGACTCGCCGGACGGGCGTGAGCGATCAAGCTCTCCATTCTTGAACGGGGATGTTCGCACTATGACGTAAGTTTCCTCTTACGGGGAGCGAACGGGCAGCTCATATTTGGGTTGCCTATCACAAATGTAATTAGTAAACGGAGGTAAAACAATGAGTTCGTTGGGTTACATTAGTTATTTCACTAACTCAGCTTATTTCAGTGATGCGGATTTGCAATATGCGATACCCGATTTTCAATCCCAGGTAGCAAATGAGTTTAACTATTACTGGGGCCTGTACGCGTTTATGGATGATAGCGGAGCTGGCACTCCGGTCTTCATCACGGACGCCGGATCCGATCAGGGTGGCGTTCTTGGCTTTCACACGAACGACCAGGGATCTCCTTACGCGATCGTGTGGGCAGACCAGTGCGTGCAATACGGCGTGCCCATTACGGGCGTTGTGTCGCACGAAACCCTGGAAATGATGGCGGATCCATTGGGCGACGAGGTGGACCTCTACGACAACGGCGACGGGACAGGTTACATCGTCGATCAGGAGGTATGTGATCCCTGTGAGATGAGCCTCTATTACGAGGCTCCAAACGGAAACCTTGTTTCTGACTTCATCACGCCGGCGTGGTTTGTACCCGGCGATCCTGGTCCGTACGACTTCCTCGGGCAAATTGGCGCGCCTTGGCAGTTAGCGTCCGGAGGATATGTGTGCTACCAGGACGTCACGCTCTCCGGGTTGATATGCGACGGCGCGAAGGTACAGAAGGCGCGTGCAAAGGCGGGAAAGGCAATCAAGAGTAACCCCAATCCGCTTGCAGACGCCATTTACAGGCTACAGCTTAATGGCAAGAAAGTGCAGAAGCCGCCGAAAAACGCTCCCAGCACTATTGTGAGACGCAAGGATGTTCCTATGCTGGGGCGGCCCGTCGCACGTCCTCACCAACCGCCAGAGGCGCCGGCCGCCCCGCCCGCTAAGAAGATCAGCCCCGAACGGCAGTTCGTAACGGATGGCATGTAAGTACTGAGCATGTCACCTCAGTTAGCCGCTGATTGAAAGCAGAGTGCCGGCATGTCGGACAATGATATCTCCGCATGCCGACACGTCACAGCACACGTCACAGCTCCACACGCGCCTTCTTCATCAGCTTCGAAGGCACAGAGGGAAGCGGCAAATCGACCCAGTTAGCGATTCTGGCGGAACGCCTGCGCGCCATCGGATATCCGGTAACAGAAACTCAGGAGCCGGGCACTACCAGCATCGGCAGGCAGATTCGCAGCATTCTGCTGGACCCCGTGAACCAGGAGATGACCGGAATGGCAGAACTGCTGCTGATGTTCGCGGCCCGCGCTCAAACGGCAGCGGAGATCATACGGCCGGCGCTCGATCGCGGAGACATCGTCATCAGCGATCGTTTTACTGACTCCACCCTCGCCTACCAGGGTTACGCGCGGGGGCTCGGCTTCGATCTGGTCAGGCGAGCGCATGAACTGGCGCTGGGGTCCCTTTATCCCGACCTGACGCTCTACATCGACGTGGATCTCGAGACCGGGCTCGCGCGCGCGCGGAGGCGGAACGATGCGACTCTGGAAGGCGGGCGCGAAGCTCGCATCGATACGCAATCTGTCGCATTTCATAGCCGCGTGGCGGAAGGCTATCGCGAAATCGCGCTACTCGAGCCGCAGCGCTTCCGCGTAATTGACGGCAGCGGCGATCCGGCGGAAGTTTCAGCCCGCGTGTGGAGCGACATTGCTGCCATTATGCAGACAGCTGACCGATTACTGTAGCGCTGTTTGAGAGCAGGCGCTCCGTGTCCTCGCATCGCGGGTGCGTACATACTGCGACAATAGCGGCTACAGATGAATTTTCCGGACTTCTACGGCAACGCGCCTGCCGCGCAGACGCTGGTGTCCATGATCGAACTGGACCGCATTCCGCAAACGATTATTCTGAGCGGTCCGGAGGGTGTCGGCAAATCCACACTGGCGCGGCGTTTTGGAGCAGCTCTACTCGGACAGCGGGAAAAAATCGAGCGGGATGACCTGAGTCTTCCCGAAAACATGGAAGCGGTGGAACAGCGCGAGAAGTGGACCGCGGAGAAGCGAGCAGAGGACCCCCTGCTGTTTTCGACTCACCCGGATTTTGTGACCTTCGCGGGGGACGGGCCGCTGCGACAGATCACCATGCAGCAGATGCGACTCCTGCGCGAGCGCGCCCAGTTCAAACCACTTCGCGGACGGTACCGAGTGTTCCTGATCGATCATCTGGAACGAGCGAACGAGCAAGCAGCTAATTCCCTGCTGAAGGTTCTCGAAGAGCCGCCCGAACATCTGATCATGATGGCCACGGTGGAGAATCTGTACGATCTGCTCCCCACCATCCGGTCGCGCGCCGTCGTGCTGCATATGAGCCGCTTGTCCGATGTAGAGATGCGCGAATTTGCGCGCCGCCGCGCACTGCCCGACAGCGAAACGCGCATTGCGCTGGCGGAGGGCAGCCCTGGGGTTGCAGCGACCCTGGATCTGGAGCAGTTCCGGGATCGGCGTGCTCTGCTGATGGCCGCGTTCGAATGCGGCGCCGGCATGAAGCCGTTCTCCCATTGGGTTCAGCATTCCGAGGCGTTCGCAAATCGAAAATCCGAAAAGCTGGACGGCTATTTGAGAGTGGGCTACGGCCTGCTTGAAGACGTGCTTTCAGCGCAGCTGCGGAGGCCGCCGGTTCGCAACCGCGACATTGAAGCGCAGATTGCCGCGCTGGCAGCGCGTGTTACTTTCAAGTGGATTGAACAAGCCGTGCACATGCTGGATGCGCTGGTTGAGATGGTGAGGCGAAATATACAAAAAACGCCCGCTCTCGACGCTATGATTGTTAATTTGCGTAACCATGCTGCGGGAACCGGCGCCTGAATGGGCTGGGGCAGGCTTACAACCGTGCGGCAATTTCGATACGATCGGGTTAACCACTGAGGGAGAAATAATGGAGGACAGGAGCGTGGATTCGCTCATTCGAAAACCGGCCCGCACCAATTTGCCGGACGTGAAAGAACCAAGCCGGCGCCCGCCCACGGCCAAAAAAAGCACGCCGCCGGACCAGACCAACGCGGAGCAGTTCTACTATTCAAAGCAAATGCAGGGTAAGACACACATGGTTGTCGTGCTGAACGATGGCGAGCAACTGGAAGGCGTCATCGAGTGGTACGACCGGGATTGTCTGAAACTTAACCGTACGGACGCACCCAATCTTCTGCTGTACAAGCGTTCGATCAAGTACATGTACAAGGCGGGACCCGAGTAGTCCCGCTTTTGGCCATTC
>JAFAMM010000165.1 GCA_019233375.1 Acidobacteriaceae bacterium | reverse complement strand
GGAGAAAACTTAAGTGCTTGCCAATGCTGGTTATATGCACGCGCACTTATAAGGATTGGCGTTGTCATCAGAATCTCCGCTTTTTCGTACTTTTTTGCAGGCGGGCTTTGAGTGTTCCACTCACAAGCGTCGCGACGGAGTCCGACTAGATCTCCTTGATTCCACCCGGCATGATTGTTTTGCAGCGAGTGATTATAAGCTGCTGGACGCGTTTGGAATAAAAACAATCAGGACATCGGCTCGGTGGCACCTTATTGAACAGAACCAGGGATCTTACGAGTTCGGTTCGCTACGAATGGTGCTGGACGCGGCTGCCGCAAACGGGGTTGAGGTGTTGCTTGATCTGCTTCACTTTGGGTGGCCTGATTTCCTGGACGTTTTCGCTGAAAATTTCGTCCGCTCATTCGAAGCTTTCACATATGCGATTGCGCGCTACTTGAGGAGCCGCTCAGACAAGATTCGGATGGTAGCGCCGGTCAACGAAATCTCGTTTCTGTCGTGGGCTGGTGGGGACAAAGGGTGCGTCAATCCATACTGCAACGGTCGCGGTCACGAACTGAAACACCAGCTCATACGCGCCGCTGCGCGCTCGAGCGAAGTGCTGCTGAACGAACTGCCCGGCGTTCGACTTATTTCGCCGGAACCGGTGATCCATATCGTCGGTAACCCGGAGATACCCGGCGATGATGTGGAAGCAGAAAAATATCGACTTGCTCAGTACCAAGCTTGGGATATGTTGTCGGGACGTCTACACCCCGAACTCGGCGGCAAGCCGGAATATCTCGACATTCTCGGTGCCAACTTCTACGAACGCAATGAGTGGGTGCACAACACGCTGAAGCCGCTTGAACGCTCGGACAGCCGTTATCGCCCGCTGCATTGCATCCTCGAGGAGGTGTGGCAGCGATATAGGCGCCCGATGTTCGTGTCGGAAACCGGTACGGAAGACGGCGCACGCGCAGAGTGGTTCAACCTGATCTGCGATGAAGTACTCACGGCAATCGATCGCGGTCTGCCGGTCCACGGAATCTGCCTTTACCCGATCCTGAATCACCCGGGCTGGGAAGACGACCGCCACTGTTATAACGGCCTTTTCGATTACGCCGATGAAGCGGGCAACCGCAATGTTCATTGGCCACTTGCGCATGCCATACGCAAACAACAAGCCCGCCTCGCGCGGTTCAACCAGGTTACTCATGAATCCAGACAAACTCGATCTCCTCTGCCTTTCTCATCTTCGATGGAATTTCGTGTTCCAGCGGCCGCAACATTTGATGACCCGTTTTGCGCGTGAGCGCAGGGTGTTCTTTCTTGAAGAGCCGGTATTTGAAGATTCTGACACGCATCTGAGGTCTACCGTTTGTCCGCAAACCGGTGTAAACGTTGCAACCCCTGTTCTTCGCAAAGGAATGGCGGGCGACGAAATCGTTCCGCAGTTGAAAATCCTGCTTGATCAAATGCTGAAGCAGCGGAATGTCCGTGATTTCATCGCCTGGTATTACACGCCCATGGCGCGCGATTTCGCCCGGCACCTATCGCCGTTGTTGACTATTTACGACTGCATGGACGAACTCTCGGCTTTTGCGGGCGCTCCAGCTGCAATGCGCAGTAATGAGAAGGAGCTTTTCGATCACGCGGACCTGGTTTTCACGGGTGGCGCGAGTCTATTCGAATCGAAACGAAGCCAGCATCGGAACGTGCATCTCTTTCCGAGCAGTGTGGACGTGCCGCACTTCGCCCGCGCCCGCGCCATAGATCGTCAGCCGGACGATCAGGCCGGAATTCCTAAGCCGCGATTCGGGTATGCCGGTGTAATAGACGAACGAATGGATACAGATCTGCTGCGCTCTGTCGCCAGCCGGCGTCCCGATTGGCACTTTGTGCTCCTCGGGCCTGTAGTCAAGATCGATCCAGCTTCCTTGCCTCAGGGGCCAAATCTTCACTATCTGGGAATGAAACCGTATGCCAGCTTGCCGGAGTATCTTTCGGGCTGGGACATCGGCATGCTGCCCTTTGCCCGCAACGAATCAACCCGTTTTATCAGCCCCACTAAGACACCTGAGTATCTTGCCGCCGGCTTGCGAGTGCTATCCACTCCTATTCGCGATGTAGTTACTCCGTACGGTGATCTGGGATTGGCCGGAATCGTAAATGATGCTGGGGAATTCGTTAGTGTCGCGGAGTCTCTTCTTATGAGTCCACTAAGCGAGGAGTTCCGAAGAAAGGTAGAACTATTTCTTGCCCAATCCTCGTGGGACAAGACCTGGACTTATATGAACAAGCTGATCAACACTGCGGCCACCGCTAAGAATACTGATATCGCAACCCGACCCAAACGCACCCGAATCGGGGCCCTTGTCGCGGAAGGTGCAGATCATGTTTGATTACCTTGTGGTGGGAGCCGGTTTCGCCGGCTCGGTTGTTGCGGAACGACTTGCTCGCGGGTACGGTAAGAACATCCTGCTGATTGACCGCCGGAATCATATCGCCGGCAATGCATTTGACCACTATAACCAGCATGGCATCCTGGTCCATAGATACGGCCCGCACATCTTCCACACGAACTCCGAGCAGGTTTTTAATTATCTGTCGCAATTTACGTCGTGGCGGTGTTACGAGCATCGCGTCCTGGCGTCGGTAGACGGGCAACTTGTACCGGTTCCAATCAATCGGACTACTGTGAACCGGCTCTATAACCTCAATCTGACTTCGGAAGACGAGGTGGAGGAGTTCTTTGCGGCGCGCGCCGAGCCGCGATCTTCGGTCAAAACGTCCGAGGACGTTGTTGTGAGCAAAGTGGGGCGACTTCTGTACGAGAAACTGTTCCGCAACTACACGCGAAAGCAATGGGGAAAAGATCCTTCGGAACTGGACGCCCAGGTGACCGCGCGGATACCCGTGCGCACGAATGATGATGACCGGTATTTCACAGATCGGTATCAAGCAATGCCGAAGTTCGGCTACACGCGCATGTTTGAAAACATGTTGGATCATCCAAACATCAAAATCCAGCTGGGCTGTGAGTATCGCGATGTGATGAAAGAAGCGAAATACCGCGAAGTCATCTTTACGGGTCCGGTCGATGAATTTTTTGATTTCAGGTTCGGTGAGCTTCCATACCGCTCGCTGCGCTTTGAACACGAGACGTTGGATCAGGAGTTTCTGCAGCCTGTTGCAGTGGTCAATTACCCAAACGACCATAGCTACACGCGAATCACCGAATTCAAATACCTGACCGGTCAGGCACACCGCCAGACCAGCATTGTCTATGAATATCCGGCCGCTCAAGGCGACCCGTATTATCCTGTCCCGACGCCCGAAAACGGCTCGCTGTACAAGAAATACGCGGAGCTTGCGGACAAGCACGACAAGGTTAGGTTCGTCGGCCGGCTCGCTACCTATCGCTACTACAACATGGATCAGGTCGTGGCGCAGGCGCTTACCGTTTGCAAACAGATTGTCGCGGCGCCCGAGTTCGTGCCGGCAGCAAAGGCGGCCGCCGCCGCGGTAGGCAAATCGTTGGTGGCTCGACCTGCATTTGCGGGTTGATGCTGACTGCCGTTATTCTTTCCCCGCATCGGGACGACGCCGTCTTTTCGCTTGGTTTGTGCCTCGCACGCTGGAGCCGCCGGCAAATCCCGTTGCGGGTAATAAATTTTTTCACTCTCAGTTCTTATGCTCCGTATGCTCGGCACAAGGATCTGGGCAGCGTGTCACGCATTCGCCGGCAAGAGGACCAGAAGGTACTTGGTCAAATCAGCCCAGGCATTCAGGTGCGTGACTTGAACCTGGTTGATGCTCCCGTACGCCTCAATATCCCGGAAAACTCGGTATGCAACCCGGACACAAGTTCGCCGTTGGAGGAACGGGATGTCAGCGATATCGCGAGCCACATTTGCCGATTCAGCCGTTTCTCGCTGATCCTGGCCCCGCTCGCGCTCGGCGACCATATAGATCACCTACTCGTTCGCGCTGGGGCGCTGCGCTCCATGCGAGGCAAACAACTGGCATTCTATGAAGACCTTCCATACGCGACGTGGATACCTGCCGGCATTCTGCGCGCACGCGTGGCCGACACGGAATTGCAGCTCGGATATCGCCTGCACCCGGTAGTCACAAGAGATCAGGATGCGGTTTCAAAAAAAAGAAAACTCGCCGCGGCATATCGATCGCAAATTTCAGCTGTGGAAGCCGATGTGATCGCGCGCTGGTCCGCGAAGTACGGCGGCGGAGAGCGCATCTGGGCGCCGGCATCAAGCGGCGCCTGGCTTTCTTTTCTCAGGAGATCTGATGGCGCGTTTAGCGGGTGAGACTCTGGTGCGGGAGCCTCCCGCGCACTCGCTGAACACCTGTGTCATAGTGCCCGCGTGCAACGAAGAAGAATTGCTGCCCGTCGCCCTGCACTCGCTTGCGGAGCAGAAGCTATTGAATGGCACTCGTTTTCCTCACGAGGCGTATGAGACTATCCTGCTCATCAATAACACCACCGATCACTCCCGCGAGGCCGCGCTTCGCGTACGGGGTATGTACCCGTCCTTTCAGCTCCATATCGTCGAACGCTGGCTGAACAGATCGCAAGCGCACATCGGTTACGTTCGCCGGCTTCTTATGGACGAGGCCTGCCAGCGTCTTGAAACAGTCGGCGCCGAAAACGCGCTCATTCTTTCCACGGACGGCGATACGCGCGTGGCACCGAATTGGATCGCTCACAACCGGGAGGAGATACGATGTGGCGCAGAAGCTGTTGCGGGCCGTATTGGGGTCTCGGCCTCCGAGCAGGGAATGCTCGATGCGAAGACGCGCGAGTTCCAACGTTGCGATGATTTATACCGGCGGCTCATTTCGTGGCTGGAATGGCGCTTGGATCCAGAAGAGCACGATCCCTGGCCGCGCCACCATCAACATTTTGGCGCGAGTCTCGCGATAACACCTAGCGCTTACAAGCGGGCAGGAAAGCTGCCGCCGCGCCGCTATTTCGAGGACATCGCGCTTTATCGACAACTGATGCGGAATGATGTCAAACTCCGCCACAGCAATCGAGTAAGGGTCTACACATCGGCACGGATCACCGGGCGCGCCGGCGCCGGACTCTCTCGATCCCTTGCGGCATGGCAGCGCAGCAGCGAGCCGCCGCGTCGCCTGCTCGTCGAATCGAAGCCGTTTCTCGAGTTCCTCTTCGAAATGCGCCGTGACCTCCGGCGTGCCTGGCAGCAGCGCCAATACTCAAAATGCGATTTTCACAAGCTGTCTGCTGCTGCTCACATCCTCAACTCCAGTCTGGAACAAGAGATGAGGACCGCGCCGAGCTTTGGCGCACTGCTCGACAATGTCCGATTCTACGATGCGTGCAGGCGCTCTTGGCCGAGTGGGCGGCGTCTTGCTCCTCTTGGCCGCGTGATTGAGGAACTCTATGCTGATTTCAAACGCGCCAGAGAGCCTCTACGAACGGCCATTCCGCATCGGTCCAGCTCGTAACCGGGTCGAATCCGGCGGCTCTAGCATAGTCGCTGAGCTCCTGCCCGGTGAACTTGTGCGATGATTCGGTCCAGATTGTTTCACCTGCGCGAAAGACAAAATCCGTGTCGAGGGCTTGCACCCGAACCGTTGCTTCACGGCAGCAAACGAGGTGCATTTCGATGCGGCGGTCTCTCGCGTTCCAACGCGCATCGTGTTCGAACGCCCGCAGATCGAAGTTCGCGCTCAGTTCTTGGTTGATCCGTCGAAGGATGTTGAGATTGAAGGCGGCCGTAACCCCGAGCGAATCGTTGTACGCGCTGATCATTGTGGCGGTGTCCTTAACGAGATCAGCGCCCAACAGAAAGAAATCACCAGGCAAAAGTAACGCGCGAATGCTTTTCAGGAAGTCCGGAATAGACTCGCGATCGATATTGCCGACTGAACTGCCGAGGAACAAAAGTAAAAGCGGGCCGCCGTTTCGTTCGCGTGCGACCTGCTCCAGACCATGCAACCAGTCTTCGCGGACAGGGCGGACATCGGAGATATCGCCAAGCTCCTTTTCGCACAACGAAAGTGCGGAGACAGACACATCTATCGGCCGATAGACCAGCTGGCGACGCCCGTCCGAGGCAGCTTGCAGAACAAATCGCGTCTTTCGCCCGCTGCCACTTCCGAGTTCGGCCACGGCCGATATCGGATGTGTCAAGAATGCCAGATCTGAGGCGTGCTCACGCAGCAATCTCTCGTCCGCCCTGGTGAGCCCATACTCGGGCAGGTAAGTGATGGCCTCAAACAATGCGCTACCCAGGTCATCGTAGAACCACCGTGGCGGAAGCTTTCTTTGACCGCATAGAGCGAATCCTTGAGCGACATCCAGGGCGAAGGGCGTGAGTTGCGCTCTCGCGAAAGCGGACATGGCTAGTTATTCTCAACGCAGCGAAACGTCGCGTACACGTACGGATAATCTGGCCGGAACCAGTTCCGGAAAGAGGACCGTAGCAAGGCCGCCGCTGTACGCGGCGAGCCGCCTTTGATAACGAAATGCCGGCCGTCAAAAAAGTCAGCCGAGTATCCTGGATACGACTCGTTTGGGCGGAAACCCGGGAATGGCGAAAACGCTGTTTTGGTCCACTCCCAGCCGTTTCCAACAAGCTGATTCACACCGAATGCGCTCGAGCCTTTTGGTGTCGCCGTGACCGGCTCCGGATCCCATCGTTTGAAATTGAAGTTGCCGTGCTCGTGAGTGGGCGGCGTCGAACCCCACGGATAGTCGCGCACCTGGTCGGCTGGCGTCCCGTAAGCAGCGCGGTGGAACTGCTCCTCCGTCAGCAAATCCTTACCGGTCCATTTGGCATATGCCCGCGCTTCCTCGAGCGACACGTACACGGGCCAGTCGAGCGGCAACGGTACCTCCTGAAACATGCCCCTGTAGAAGAGCGCATCGCCCCGTTTCTTCCAGAAGTGAGGCAGCGCAGCGCCTTGCCGGACAAACTGCAGATACTCGCCATTCGTGACTTTATTGCTCTGAACACGGAACGCGGGGACGAAACGCGACACCTGCTCGAATTCGTTATCCCAGCCGAAGCCGCTATCGCGGCGCTTGCCGAGAACCGCCTCGCCTCCCGGAATGTCGCACCATTTCACGGCCGGCGTAACTCCTCTTGAGTGTGCAAGTGGCGGCGCGCCGTTGATATTTTTCCTGTCGTACTCAAAATTGTGAAACATATACGCGAGGGTTTCGGCGTGCATGTAGCGGTGTTCAAGCGCCATCTGAGCGGCGCTCACAGGTACATGCTCAAGATGCCTGTCCACATGCGCGCGGGAAAGATCGACATAGCGTTGAATGGCGTCGAGCGATGGCCAGTCCGCAGGGGTATCGGAGGGGAGATGAGATGAGTCCGGATCGATACCAGCCCGAAACAATGTATCGAGTGCTGCGTCCGGAGATTGGAGCCCAAGGGGTTCACCGCACATCTGAATAGAGTCGAAACTCTCCAGGTGTCCGATGTAAAACAGGACGCGGTGCCTTTGGGAGATCGGCCGATCGTAGAGCGCGTCAGACTTGAGGACTCGAAACAGCCGGTCAGTTTCGGCTCTGATTGAATTCAGTTCTTCGAGTAGGGTTCCGGCGCTTGCTTCGATGCTTATCATAACTCTCCTTCTGGTGGTGGTGCGTTTGTTTCCAAAAATCTTCTTATTGTCAACTATTGCCGTGTTACGTCACTGGGGGTTCGAAGCACACGCGCGCATGCTGGCCACGTGTATGAGATGCAAGAACGTCGGTTGAAACCGCAACGTTTTTGCGTTTAGTGAACATCTAGGCGGCCCGCTCATCAAGCACGGAGCGAGCCAGAGAAAGGGCCTGTTCGCGGGTCTCAATTTCGCCCTCAAGTTGCGCGGTTTCCACGGCTTCCAGAGCGGCGCCAAAATCGGGCCCGGGTTTGTACCCGAGTTCGATCAAATCGCGCCCGGTAATCAGACGCTCGGGGCGCAACGCTTCTTCGCCGAACTCCGCCAACTTCTGCCGGACATATTCGTACGCATCTTTGTACCCGTTACTGGCGAGGGTATCCAGACGGTGCAGTTCCAGGTGCTCCTCGAACTGTGGCAGGCACAGAAACCGCTTCAGCGTACTTACCCGCATCTGCCGCACGTCCTTGAACCTCATGTGGTTGGCAACGAGAGAGGTGATGTGCTCAATATCATGCGTTGGAAAACGCAGCTCCGACAGCATGTCGTGAGCTATTTTGGCTCCCGCTTCGGCATGTCCGTCGAAACGAATGCGGTCTGTTATCTGGAAAGTGGCAGGCTTGCCGACATCGTGCAGCAATACCCCAAATGCGAGGGCAACGCTCGGCCGCTGCATCGCTTCGAGCATCAGCAGAACATGCTGCCATACGTCTCCTTCGGGATGGAACTGCGGCGGCTGTTCGCATCCTTGAAACGCTTTTACTTGGGGCAGCAGCTCCGTGAGCAGATTCGTTTCGTCAAGCAGTTCCAGACCGCGCCGGGCATGGCCTTCCGTGACAATGCGGATTAATTCATCGCGAATGCGCTCGGCTGAGATCTTGTGAATGCTCGCTGCCTCGCGCCGGATCGCCTGCAGGGTTTCGCGCTCGATTTCAAACTCCAGGCGCGCGGCAAAACGCACCGCCCGCAACATCCGGAGATGATCTTCCCGGAATCTCTCTTCGGGCTGGCCGATCGCGCGAATCAGCCTCGATTTGAGATCCTGCCGCCCCCCAAGGAAATCAAGAATGTCTCCCGTGATGGGGTCTTCCATCAAACCGTTGATGGTGAAATCGCGGCGGCTCGCATCCTGCCGCGGATCCGTTTCAAAGTGCACACGGTCCGGACGCCGTCCATCCGAGTAGGTTTCTTCGGTGCGGAACGTAGCGACTTCGACATGCACACCGGCCCCGCGGTTCACCAACACCACGCCGAAGTGTGCGCCTACCAGCTCCGACCCGGCGAAATACTCCGCGATACGGTCTGGGGTGGCGTCCGTGCTTACGTCGAAATCTTTGGGCTGAATGCCCAGAAGGCGGTCACGAACGCAGCCGCCCACAAGGTAGGCCTGGTGGCCACATCCCCGAAGGAGAACGATGATTTCCCGGGCTAGCGCCTCACGCGCGGCGCTCAGTTGCGCTTTCATACCGGCAGTCGGAAACGCCACCGTCCGCAAGATTAGACGGCTGCGAGCCACCCAAGGGAGCCCGCCATCAAAAACTTAAACGACTTCAGGATTCGTTGAGGGCTCTTCCACCCCGTGCCCGCCATCCACGGTCGCCGCAAGTGCGGCCTGAGCTTCGGCTTCCGCCTTTTTCAACTCTTTTTTGGAAGGAGGCGCCTGTTCGTGACGATAATCGTGGTCGTGATAGCACGTACGGCACCGAACCTTAGCGGCTTCGCCATTCACGAGCGAAACAATTGAATGGTTAGTGACGCGTCGGCACTTCACGCAGTGATCGTCAATGACATCACCTAATCGCATTTCACTCATGATGGGGCCAACAAGCGGAGTATATCAGGATTCGGCGCGCGCCATACACCTGGGAAGCTCCCTACCGGGGTGGCGGCCCCAAGCCCTGCTTGCATGCTAAAGTGAAGTGAGCCCACCGGCCAGGTAGCTCAGTTGGTAGAGCGCAGCCCTGAAAAGGCTGGCGTCGGCGGTTCGATTCCGTCCCTGGCCACCACTGCCTATACCGGTTTTCTCCCGAGAAAAATCGACCCAAACCTGGCGATCCAGAATACATAAATAAAACAGCTTTTCCCCTGAGCATCGGTGGCTTTTTCCCCCGAAACGCGTCGTTTAAAGCAGATTCTTATTCACACGCTGCGAGTTTATTGACGCTGCGGAAACCGGTAGAGAAGGCTATTCGCAGCGAGTTGCTTCAACTCCTCCCGGGAGAAGCCAAAAATGTCCGCCGCAAGCGTATATTCGTGCAGCAAATCCGTGTGAAACAGCGCGGGGTCATCCGTTCCGAGCACAACGGGTACGCCCGCGTCCCAGAGTTTGCGGATGGGGTGTTCGCGCAGGCTCGGTACCGCACCTGTGCACACATTGCTCGAGGGACAAACCTCCAGGGGGATATCGCGATCGCGAAGAAATGACAACAGATTCGGGTCTTCAAGCGAGCGGATGCCGTGGCCGATGCGCTGAGCGCCGATGCGGAGCGCATCCCAAACGCTGGCAGGCCCGGCCACTTCACCCGCATGGCACGTCAGGCCGAGGCCGGCAGCTCGCGCCTGCTCGTACAGTAATTCAAACCACGAGGCAGGGCCGCGCTCTTCGTCTCCTCCAATCCCGATCGCAACGACGCCTAGCATCCGGCATTCTCTCGCAACAGCGAAAACGCGCGCCGCCTGCTCCGCACCAAACTGGCGAATAGCATCCAGGATCCAGCCGACGCGAATATGAGGAAAGTTGCGGGCTTCGCTGGCAATGGCTTCGATGACGGGCTCGAGCTTCTCCTGTTTCCAGAGAATTACCCCGGCCGACAACGTTACCTCGGCATAACTGACGTTCTGCCTCTCGAAGCTTTCGAGCAGGCGCCGGGTGGCCAGCGCGTACGCTTCAGGCGAGTGAAGTTGCTTGGTGACCCACACGTATGTTTTGAGAAAACCCGCGAAACCGTTGTAGTGAAAGTTTGCTCTGATCTCATCGAGGGTGAGCGAGGGATGAATTTCGCGGAGTGTTTCAGGCTGCACAGAACCTTCCAGATGGATATGCAGCTCGGCCTTTGCGAGAGAGCGAACGAACTCCTGGGTGCTGGTCTCTCTATCTGATAAATGTTCGCCAGAATAATAGGTCATGAAGCCAGCAACCAGAAGTTTTCCAGACGCAAGTTGATGTTGTTATCGAGTCTCGTTCCATTGACATAATAGACGTGCCATGACTGATACCCAAGAGCTGGAAGCAATCGCCGGCGGCTATCACGGAGACGTTTTCGCAGTTCTCGGCCCGCACGCGCTGGACGGCGCCGCAAAGGGGGAATGGGAGGTGCGCGCCTTCTATCCTCAAGCGAAACAGGTAGAGCTCGCCTCAGGCGATGAAGCTCTTCCGATGGAACGGGCTCACCCGGCCGGCATCTTCACCGCCCGGCTCGCCTCCAAGCCGGATACGTATAAATTCCGCATTACTGATTATCAGGGTACACAGACCGAACAGGAAGATATTTATGCATTCGGACCTGTGCTGAGCGAGTTTGATCTGCACCTGCTTTCGGAAGGAACGAATTACGAGGGCTACAATTCGCTCGGAGCGCACATGGTCACGGTGAATGGCGTTCAGGGCACCCGCTTCGCGGTCTGGGCGCCGAATGCCATTGTGGTGAGTGTTGTCGGCAACTTCAACGGCTGGGACACGCGCCGGAACCCGATGCGCGCGCGCACGGGAGGCGTCTGGGAGATTTTTATTCCTGGAGTGGCCGCGGGCGAGCCGTACAAATACTCAGTGAAATCACGTTTTCGCGGCTACAGCCAGATGAAATCCGACCCGTATGGATTTTGGATGGAGATGCCGCCCAAATCGGCGTCCATCGTGGCTGATCTCGACAAGTATCAGTGGCACGACCACCAGTGGATGGAGGAGCGCGGAAAAAAGAATCATCTCGATAGCCCGATCGCTTTCTATGAGGTGCATCTGGGTTCATGGATGAAGGACCAGAATCATCAGCCGTTTTCCTATCGCGAACTCGCCACTAAGCTCGTGCAGTACGTGAAGAAAATGGGCTACACGCACATCGAGCTGATGCCGATTGCGGAGCATCCATACGCACCCTCGTGGGGCTATCAAATAACCGGCTATTTTGCGCCGACCTCCCGGTATGGGCCTCCGGAGGACTTGATGTACTTAGTCGATTGCTGCCATCAGGCAGGCATCGGCGTGGTGATGGACTGGGTTCCGGCCCACTTCCCGAAAGATGCCCACGGACTCGCGTATTTCGACGGCACGGCGCTCTATGAGCATGAAGATCCCCGGCTAGGCGAGCACCGCGACTGGGGAACGCTGATCTTCAACTTCGGCCGCAACGAAGTACGGTCCTTCCTGATCTCGAACGCGATGTTCTGGCTGAAGAAGTATCACATCGACGGACTGCGCGTGGACGCCGTGGCTTCGATGCTCTATCTCGACTACTCGCGCAAGCCCGGCGACTGGATGCCCAATATGTATGGCGGAAACGAAAACCTGGAGGCGATCAGTTTTCTGCGCAAGGCGAATGAACTGATTCATCAGGTGCCGGGGGCGATGACAATCGCGGAAGAATCAACGGCGTTCACGGGAGTTTCGCGACCGGTTTATCTGAACGGGCTCGGGTTCACGATGAAGTGGAACATGGGCTGGATGCATGACATGCTGCATTACTTCGAGCGCGACCCGATCTTCCGCCGCTATCATCAGAACGACATCACGTTCAGCATGATTTACGCGTTCACCGAGAACTTCGTGCTCCCGGTCTCGCATGACGAAGTGGTATACGGCAAACGCGCCTTGCTCGACAAAATGCCGGGTGATGAGTGGCAGCGCTTTGCGAACGCGCGTGCCTTTTTGAGCTACATGTATGGTCATCCGGGAAAGAAACTGCTGTTCATGGGATCGGAGATCGGGCAAACAGCGGAGTGGAATTCGGAGGGCCAGGTAGAGTGGTGGCTCCTGGATTTCGAGATCCATCGCCGGCTTCAGCGGTTCTGCGCTGCACTGAATACGCTTTACACGTCAGAGCCCGCGATGTACGAGATTGATTTCCAGGGGTCGGGCTTCGAGTGGGTGGATTTCCACGATAGCGATAACTCGATCATTTCGTTCGTCAGGCGCGCGCGGCGGCGAGACGATTATCTGGTGTTCGTGTGCAATTTCACGCCTGCGCCGCACACGAACTACCGGGTGGGTTTTCCGGAGCCGGGGCTCCATCGGGAGGTCTTCAATTCGGACGCAGAGATGTTCGGCGGTAGCAATATGGGCAACGCGGGAGCAGTCTTTGCGACGAATAAACCCTCCCACGGAAGGCCGGCTTCCGCCGAGTTGGTTATCCCACCGCTCGCCGTGACGGTGTTCAAGCCGGACCGGCCGGTGCCGGCGCTGCCGCCTGGGCATTTGAGCAAAGAGTGAGAAGGGCTCCTGCGGGGCGAATCAGATCTGCGCCGCGCCGTCCACGCTGCGCCACAGATACCAGGTAGCGACAGAGCAGTAGGGATGCCACTTCTCGGCGAACTTCGCTACTTCCGAGGGCTTGGGAACTTCGTCCAGTCCGTAATGCTTGCGTATGGCATTACGGATTCCGAGGTCGCCTACCGGCATCACATTTGGCCGTTGCAGGGCGAAGATCAAGAACATCTGCACCGTCCAGACACCTACGCCTCGCACTTGCGACAGGTGCGAAATGATCTCCTCGTCTTGCATGGAGGGCAGGCGCGAAAAATTGATCTCGCGGCGGGCGACGCGTCCCGCGAGGTCCGTGAGCGAAGCGATCTTCTGCCTCGAGAGGCCGCATTCACGGAGCTGGTCGGGCGTGAGCTTGAGAAACGCGCCGGCAGTGAATCTGCGGCCCACTGCTTTGCGCAAGCGGGTGAAGATGGTGGCGGCGGCTTTCCCGCTAAGCTGCTGGAACGTGATCGAGCGCGCAAGCGTCTCGAAGCTCGGTTCTCTTATGGCGAGCTGGTAAGGTCCGACTGCTTCTATGATCCGGGCCATGACGGGATCAGAGCGTCTGAGATGTTGAGTAGCGGCTTTCATCGGCAAGGGAGCGAACGCCAGAGACCTTCAGGGTAGAAGATAATCATAACCAAGATGCGCAGCTTTCTTTATCGTGGCCTTGGAGCGGGCTTGGCCGTGAGCGTTCTCGCGGGAGCGCTGGCGTGGGGACAGGATCAGGCGGCCGCTGGACAGGAGCCCACGATCCGGGTGGACGTCGACCTGGTCAACATTCTATTCACCGTCCGCGCCAAAAAAGGAGGTCAGCTCATCCCGAACCTCGAAAAGAACAACTTCACGCTCTACGAGGACGGCAAGCAACAGACGATTCAGCGCTTTTCAAAAGATACGGATCTGCCGCTCACGCTGGGACTGCTGATCGATATCAGCGCCAGCCAGGAACGCCTAATCGACATTGAACGGGAAGCGGCTTCAGCATTCTTTTCGAGTGTCATTCGCCCCAAAGATGAGGCATTCCTCATCTCTTTCGGCAAAGATACTGAGCTGTTGCAGGATTATACGAACTCCCCGCGGCTTTTAACGGCTGCGCTCCGGGATCTGCACGGCGATGGGCAGGTGATGGGCATCGGCCCGGTCCCCATTCCAAATACTGGGCCGGTTCCGCAATCGGGTACTCCGAAAGGTACGCTGCTGTACGACGCGATTTATCTCGCTGCCAATGAGAAGCTCAAGACCGAAGTCGGACGGAAGGCAATGGTGCTGATAACCGATGGCGACGACCAGGGCAGCACCTATAACATTCACACCGCCATCGAGGCGGCGCAAAAATCGGATGCCATCATCTACAGCATCTATTATGTGGACCATGGCTTTTACGCCAGTGCCGGCATGTGGGGCGGCGGAGGCGCCGGTGAGCTAAGAAAAATGTCGGACGCAACAGGCGGGCACGTGTTCACTGTGGACCGCAAGCATCCGTTGAACGAGGTTTTCCAGGAGATCCAGGACGAGCTGCGGAATCAATACTCAATCGGCTATCAATCAACGAATCCCAACCGCGACGGGACCTTCCGCCATATCGAGATCAAGGTGGACAATCCCGAATACCACGTGCAGGCCCGGAACGGCTACTATGCTACGCGGAACGATGTGCAGTAACGTGCGCGCGCCGTTCGAAGTAGTCGCGCAGGGCTTCCGCAATCGGCGGCATCGGCGCGATACCTGCCTGCTCCAGCTTACGATTCGATAGCGCGGAGTACTTCGGACGCCGCGCTGCAGTCCGGTACTCGCGCTCGTCGGTTGGCTGAAGTGCTGGGTTGAGCCCCGCGGACTGAAAAATCAGCTTTGCGTATTCATACCAGGAGATGGCTTGACCTCCGCCCATGTGAAACAGCCCGCTTAAACCTTTCTCCACCATATCGGCAGTGCGGGTTGCGATGGCCGGGGCATAGGTGGGCGAAGCGACATGATCTTCGACCACGCGGATAGGGTTGGTGCCCTGTGCCAGGCGGAGCATCAGCTCGACAAAATTCCCGCGAGGTGTAAACCTGCCGCTTGGACCGAACACACCAGAGACCCGGATAATGAGCGGATCCTTCAGGTATGCCTGGGCGTATAGTTCGCCGGCCAGTTTCGAGACGGCGTACGCTCCTAATGGATGTGGTGCGTCGGTTTCCATATACGGGCTGCCCTTCTGTCCATCGAACACATAATCGGTGGAGTAGTGGACCAGTTGAATACCGCTCTGGCGGCAGGCCATAGCCAAATTCCGTACTGCCAGCGCGTTGGCCTGGTAGGCAGCGACCGGCTCTTTCTCAGCTATGTCGACCTGATTGTAGGCGGCAGAATTGATGACCAAGTTGGGTTCGGCATCGGTGATGGCGCGCTCGACAGCCGTGGCATCGGTCACGTCCAGTGATTGCCGGTCGAATCGCCGCACGCGCCAGCGCCGGCCTTCGAATTCACGGCAGAGTTCTACACCGAGCTGTCCGCCGCCGCCAAAGACTACTACGCTGCGAGCCATTCTTCTGCAGAATAGCGAACCGCAGCTGTCAGAGCCGCGCCCGCATCCGAACCGGGCTAAGTGCCTGAGCTTCAGTATGGGCAAAGCCCTCGCCCAGCAGACGTGCCCGTAATCCGATCAGGCTCTCGAGCCCTGTGAGGATCTGCTCGACCTCAATCTCGATTTCAAAGCCGCCCGAGCCGGCCGCCCGGCAGGCAAAGACCTCGCCCAGGAACAAGGCATCATTGTACTCGAGGCTTACGGGGGTGGAGATAGGGATGCGTTCGTCGTTTCTGATTTGCAGCCGCCGCCGTTCCATTCCGCCGAACTCGCACGTGGTCCGGCGCTTGGAGCCGTCCGGGATTTCGCCAGGAATCTGCAATACCGCTGTTTTAGAAACTTCGTTTTGGAAGGTGCTCACAGCAGTCTTATCGGCGCGCGCCGCCAGAAGTTTAGGCCGTGCGCTTCAAAGCGGCCGGTTCGTAAAGAGCCAGACGGAAGCGCCTACCAGGGCGGGAAGGAAAAACTCGAGCCAACTCCGGAGCGAACCAAATCGGGAATGTTTCGGGGTGGGTTTGGCAGGCGCGCTTTGCCGGGAGCGGATGCTGTCCACAAGCCGGCATTGGACCTGGGTCTGATCGCCACGCAAGGCGCGAACGAGCTCCTCGCGCCCGCGCTTGTCGTCAATCAAGATAGTTGCCGAGTTCATGCTGCTGGTGGATTGAACGAGCCGGCGGCGCAGAGCCGGAGGCACCTCGGCAAGCGCGCGGTACACCTGTGTACCGCCATCTGTTGCAATGAATATTGTCGAGCTTTTTGCAGTCAAAACCGCCATTCAAAACCTCTACGAACCGGAGGCACGCAGGCGCTGATTCGAGCTCACCCCAATCTCATTTCCTGCATGGTCCAGAGTCACTTGTATAAAACCCAAAGCCGCTTTCGACAGCGATTTGTCCCGGCGGTAGATCAGCCCGACCCGGCGCGCCATAGGTTCCGGACCGAGCGGTACGCTCGCGAGCTTGCCGGCCGCCACCTCTTCGCGGCAGTGTGAGGCGGCAAGGAACGAGATACCCAGACTCGCCATCACGAACCGTTTGATCATTTCTGTGGAATCCAACTCCATTGAAATGTGCAAATCCTCCAACACCGGGTCGAGCCAGGCGTTCAGCCGGGCTCGCGTTGTGCCGCTTTTCGGCAACAGCAGCGCCTCCCCCAGCAGGTCATTCGGCGACACTCGAACGTAAGATGCGAGCCGATGCTCCGCTGGAACAAGCAAATTAATCTCATCGGAATGAATTTTGACTACTTGCAGCTTTTTTTCCTGAACCGGAAGCTGCGTGATGCCAAAGTCAGCAAGGTTATCGAGGACCGCTTGAACGACTCTGGTACCGTACGACCGGTCCACCAACAATTGCACGTTCGGAAATTGTTTTTTGAATTCAGCGAAAACGCCCGGGAGAACATAAATGCAGGTTGCCTCATTCGCGGCGATCACAAGTTCTCCCCGCGGTACTTTCTCAAGCTCGTTGATCGCGTCCTGCGCCTTCCGGCGAAGCGCGAGAATCTGCTCGGCGTGCTCGGCGAAGATGCGTCCGGCAATCGTGAGAGAAATTCTGGTTCCGAAACGCTCGAACAGCGTCGTGTTCAGTTCCTGCTCCAGCTGTCTCACTTGTGCGCTGATGGCAGGCTGTGTACGATAACAGGTCTGCGCGGCTTTTGAGAAGCTCTTGAGCCTGACAATTTCCAAGAATGTATGGAGCTGATCGAGGTCCATGGAATTCAAGAGGACTCATCTGCAGTTCGAACACTGAACCGAAGTTAGGTTCAAGTGTAGCAGGAGCGGCGTCTCTGTTAATTGACCTTCTTTAGTACTCGCGCACCAGGAGGCAGATCGAAAATATTGGGCGGGAGCGGCTGATTCACGTCGATTTTCGAAGCAAACATCTGGTACACCTTGTACCCGTTGCGGTCTCGCTGGATCGAGTACGGGAGAGTAACACCGCCTCCACAGTCCCGGTACTTGTCGAAATCCGCGGTTTCGTCGTTATGTTGCCTGGTCTCGGGATCAAGCCAGCTGAACTGCTGATGAATGGGCAGCAAGGTGTTGTGATCGAAGTACACCCGCACGGTCTGATCCTGCGCATCCGTAATGTCGACTACATCAACTTGGGAACTCAGGTAAGTTTCAGTCCCGCCGTAATCGTAGGTGATACCGGGCTCATTCTGACGCTCACGCAAGATATAGAAGATGTCATTCCTCGTACTGCGCAGATAACGTTCCCAGTTCTCATCGTCAACAGGACGCGCGCCGCGAAACGTCACATCCCATCCCTGATCCGGCAGAAAAAGGTATGAATAGTCCTGCTTTTTCCCGAGCAGTTCGCGCTCTCGAATAGCGACGCCTTTTGCGGGCGCCTGAGCTAGATATTGGGTATAGATGGTGGCCACATCGAGGCCGGAGAGTTGCTCATGAAAAAAAGAATAGATCCTGCCCTTTACTACGCGATTCTCGAGATGAAGGAAGTTGTCGCCGCCCAGCGCTTTGGTGGCCTGTGAAACGATGTCCCGGGCACGGTTATCAGAGGGCGCTTGGGCAGCCAGGCAAAGAGCAGCGAGCGCGGCGAGAGCAGACGCAACCGCGCTACGCGCAAACAATCGATCCCGCCCAGGCACGCTCGTCTTGCGGCTCCGATTCGCGGGAGTGAATCGAACCGCTCCGTTCCCGCAAGCTCCCGCCACTGCGTGCGTTGATGGATGCCTGAATTTCGGCCATGACTGAGAGCGCCACCTCGTGCGCTCCTTCAGCGCCGATATCCAAGCCCATAGGGCTATGCACATAGGCACCCAGTTGTTCACTATCGAGACCTGCCTCCGAAAGAAGTTGTGCGGTGCGCTTACGCGGCCCGAGAACGCCGAGATAGATCAGCGACTGGTTTGCCAGTTCGCGCAATATTTCCAAATCCTGACTATAGCTATGGGTCATGATCACGGCCGCAGTCCAGGGATCAATGTGCGCTTGGGCGGCAAGCTCACCCGGACGCCGAACCAGCACAGCATCCGCGGCGGGGAACTTCTCTTGCCTGGCGTAGTGCGCGCGGCCGTCCAAAACTAAAACCTGCCAGCCGAGAAACCGCGCTAGCTCCGACACCGGAACCGCATCATCTCCGGCACCGAAGACCAGAAGACGGACCGGAGGAGTAAGAGTTTCAATAAACAATTCCGAGCCGTCTTGCGGGTGGCGGTGGCGGATCATAATGGAGCGACGCTCCAGCGACACTTCGCGAAGCAGGGGAAGTACGGACGGACTCTCGGGCGTGACGCGTTCGAGGAGCACGTGAATGATGCCGTTACAGCCCAGGCCGTAGCCGCTCGTCACTAACTCGCCATCCGGTGTCGTATCGTAACGCCGGACTACCGGGCCGGTTTGCGTCAGCCACCAGGCTTTTTTCACCAGGTCGTCTTCGAGACAGCCCCCGCTCACGGCCCCGGCCCGCTGACCAGTGCGAGTGAGCAGCAGGCGCGCTCCCGGCAGGCGGTAAGACGAGCCTTGCGTTCGGACAACGGTTGCAAGCACGGCAGAGTCCCGTTCCTTTTCCACACGCTCCCATAGGGCAAGGATATCGGCCACATCTTTCATTGAATTGCCTTTTATCCAGCTTAGCGGCTGTAGAGCCGCAACAGGGCGCTGAGGCGGGCGGCTGCTATACTCGCCTCGTTTCATGCGCGGAAAATTATCCGGTTTTTGGGTGCTGGCGATGAGCGCGCCGCTCCTGGCCCAGCAAGCCACGCAATATGAATTGAGCTTCCCAAATGCGGTTCATCACGAAGCTGAGGTGCGGGTTATTTTTCGCGGTGTCGCGGACCCGGTGCTGCACATCGTAATGAGCCGTTCCTCGCCGGGCCGCTATGCGCTGCATGAGTTCGCGAAGAACATCTACCATGTGCACGCCTTCGATGGCGCCGGCAAGCCGCTGCAACCCGCGCGCGAAAGCCCGTCCGCGTGGGTCGTTTCAGGGCACGATGGGGTGGTCCGCTTCGAATACACGCTATTCGGCGATCAGGATGATGGCACCTACGCGGCGATTGACCTGACGCATGCGCATCTCAATCTGCCAGCGGCGCTGGCCTGGGCGCCAGGTTATGAACATTCGCCTTCAATCATAAAATTCGATCTGCCGGAAGGCTTGCACTGGGCCGTATCGACACAGTTGAAGCAGGAAGGCAAAGATGTGTGGTCCGCGCCCAACCTGGAATCGCTTATGGATGGCCCGGTCGAGATCAGCGCCCACGACATGCAGGAGTGGAAAGTAGAAGACGCCGCCTTCCGCCTGGCAATTCATCATCGTGGAACAGCGGCGCAGGCACAGGTGTTCGCCGACATGTGCAAAGCGGTGGTGCTCGAGGAGGAAGGGGTCTTCGGCGCGCTGCCGAAGTACGACAACGGAACTTACACGTTTCTCATCGACTATCTGCCGTACGCTTCGTTCGATGGCATGGAACATCGCGATTCCGCCGTGATTACCGCGAAGGCGGCGCTGAAGAACGATGCGTCGCGTGAAATAGGCACCGTCTCGCACGAATTCTTTCACTCCTGGAACGTAAAGCGCATCCGTCCGAAATCGCTCGAACCCTTTGATTTCGAGAAAGCTAACATGTGCGGCGAACTGTGGTTCGCGGAAGGCTTCACGAGTTACTACGCGCCGCTGGTTCTCAAACGAGCTGGCCTGTCGAGCATGGATGATTTCTTACATGACGTGAGCGGCTCTGTGAATGAGGTTTTGACGGCGCCAGGACGTAATGTGCACACCGTCATTGGCATGAGTGATTTAGCGCCATTTGTAGATGCTGCGCGGTCAATCGATCCGACAAACTTTGCGAACACCTTTATTTCCTACTACACAAGCGGGGAGGCGTTAGCCTTCGGACTAGATCTGGCAATTCGGGGGCAGTTCCCGGGCAAAAGCCTGGACGACTGGATGCGAACCATGTGGCGCGAACATCCGGATATCGACAAGCCGTACACATTAGACGATCTGGAGCACGGCCTGCAGGAGGCGACCGGGAGCGCCGAGTTTGCGGAAAAGATTTTTCGCGATCATATCCGCGGGAAAGCTCCGCTCGATTACGCCGCGCTGGTGTCCAAAGCCGGGCTGTTGCTCCGCCCCGCACACCCGAAACACGTGTGGCTTGGCGCACGGCTCGAGTATGCGAGTAACGAGGTTCAGATTGCGACGGAGCCGCTCGTCGATTCGCCGCTGTATAAAGCAGGACTGGAGAAGGGCGACAAAATTCTCGATCTGGATGGACACGCAATCAGAAGCGACGCAGAAATGGGAGTGTGGTTGGCTCGTGAGCAACCCGGTGATCTTGTGCAAGCGAAGGCCGAAACGCGCACAGGGATCGCGAGTACTGGAATGATCCTCACGCAGGATCCCGCAGTTGAGATCGTCTCGTTCGAAAAGGCAGGCCAGGCGCTTACTCCGGAGATCACTGCGTTTCGAGCAGCCTGGCTGGGATCGAAAGCCCTTCACCCGTTACCGCAGATCTCACCGATGCCATGAACAATGGGCGGTGGAATAGAATGCAAGTGACCGGGCCTAGACCTCCATGCACAGACGCGACTTTCTCACCTCCTCGCTTGCCACATCAGCCTTGGCGCTCAACGCGCGTTCGGCTCAGGCACAAACCAAAGATACCGAGTCAAACACAAAGGGCCGCGACTTCTACGAGCTTCGCTCCTATCACCTCGTCGACGGCCCACAGCAAAAGCTCACTGACACCTTTATCGCCGAAGCCCTGATACCGGCACTGAACCGCCTCAACCTGAAGCCTGTGGGAGCATTCGATCTATATCTCGGACCTGAAACCCCCACCACATATGTGCTCATACCGGGTGCGTCTCTGGAATCAGTCGTGACCGCCGAGCTGCGCCTTGCGGAGGACGAGGAGTACCAGAAATCAGGGCATGCATTTCTGCACGCTCCGGCCACGGAGCCTGCGTACGAACGACTACAAAGTTCGCTAATGGTCGCGTTCAGCGGGCACCCGACGCTGACCGTTCCGCCGGCCACCGCGCAGCACGGATCGCGTGTGTTCCAACTCAGGACCTACGAGAGCCCGAACAACGCCGATCACCGGCGAAAAGTGGAAATGTTCAATAGCGGTGAATACGCCGTGTTCGAGAAAGCAGGTTTCTGGCAGGTGTTTTACGGGGACACGCTGGTTGGGCAGCGCATGCCGAATCTCACTTACATGCTCAGTTTCCCGGACTTGGCGGAGCTCGATGCGAAATGGAAAGCATTCGGCTCAGATCCGGACTGGAAGAAGCTCAGTACTTCGCCACAGTTCAGCTACGAGGCCATCGTTTCGAACATCACAAATCTTATTCTGCGCCCGAAAGCGTATTCGCAGATCTGAAGCTGACTGCAGGCGGGTGAGCGCCGAGCTGCTTTAGCCGCAGCACGAAGAACTCAATCTGGTTAGTTCGTCCCGAAACAGGTCATTTTGCGGGAAGTTATGGGCTAAATCTTCAAGTAATTCCTTTGCCGTCTGCTTGTTGTTGTCCCGGAGCGCCGCGATCGCGAGTAGAATTTTCGCGTAAGGTTTTAAATAGTGTCCCTTTTCCGCAACAATCCGAAGATCATCGATGCCGATTTGCTTGTCGGTCTGCGCGCCGGTCAGTCGTAATAACCACCGCTCGGCGGCCGGTTTCTGGCTGAGCAGATAATTCTCCACGCCCTTGGCCAGGTACGCGTCATAACAATCCGAGCAGACCTTCAGCAGGTTCTCCGCCTCGGCTTGAGACTGTTTGATTTCGTTCAACGCCTGCCAGTATTGCTTTTCAATTAGCGCCTTATAGTCCGCATCGAGCGCGGTCGCAATCACCCTTGCGAGAAGAGCGTCATGATCGTCGGGCTTGCTCTTTAGTCTTGCATCGACGAGTTGCCGCGCTTTATCCAGATCTGCATCGAAGGCCTTACGGACCTTGGGATCGGGCTGAAGCTTCCCGCCTCCGAAGAATTTTCGGTCTTGCGTAAAGAAATCCGATCGCAGGATTTTCAACCGGTCGAACTCGAAGAAGAGATAAGCAGCAGCGTTCGAGACCGGCCCCATCGGGTCGTTTGGATGCTGCTGCCGATATTCATCGAAAACCTTGTGCGCAGTGGCAAACTGCAGGTTGTACATGTTTTCATAGCCGGCCCACAGGGCACTTTTCGCGTCCGGTATATCTGCCCGCGCCGCCGTGGGGGGTAAGGCCGGCCATATCGCAAGGACCGCGCAGAACGTGGGTACACCGCACTTCACAATGAAGTTAGATGCCGCCTGCGTGCCTGGTCGCAACATTTCGGTCTGCATAATAAGAAAGACATGCGAACTCTATGGGCCAGATTACTCCTGTCGAGCATTTTCGCGATTGGCGCGACCGGCCAGACGCCGTCGCCTCTGCGGGTCGCCATCATCGGACTGGCACATGGTCACGTTTCGGGATTTCTGAACGGAGGAGCGCTGGTACCCGCCGGCGGCGCTCTGCACCGCTCCGACGTTCAAATTGCAGGTATCACAGACCCCGACCGCAATCTCTTCGACAAGTACGCGGCCCAGAATCATCTCTCCTCAAAACTTTACTACGCCACGGTAGAGGAGATGCTTGAAAGTGTTCACCCGGACGCCGCGCTGATTTTTACGAGCACCTTCGGTCATACAGCGGCCGTCGAGGCGTGCGCGCGCCGTGGTGTGCACGTCATGATGGAGAAGCCGATGGCCGTCACTTACAAAGACGCGGCGGCGATGGCGGCGGCGGCGAAGGCCGGCAAGGTCCACGTGTTGGTTGATTACGAAACCACCTGGTATTCCAGCAACAAGGCTGTTTATGATCTGGTGCAGCAAGGCATCCTTGGCGATGTGCGAAAGGTGGTAATAAGAGATGGCCACCGCGGCCCGGTTCAGATTCATGTGCAGCCGGAGTTTCTCGCCTGGCTTACCGATCCCAAATTGAACGGCGCGGGCGCTCTGTATGACTTCGGATGTTACGGTGCGGACCTCATGACCTGGCTCATGCACGGTCAGGCGCCGCTCGCGGTAACGGCCGTTACGCAACAGTTGCAGCCAGACGTTTACCCGAAGGTCGACGATGAAGCCAACGTGATCCTCACTTATCCGAATGCCGTTGCTTTGGTCCAGGGCTCATGGAACTGGCCCTTCGATGTTACGAATATGGACGTTTTCGGCCGGACCGGGTATGCCAAAACGATCCTGCGCGACCAGATCGAGGTGCGCCGCGAAGGACAGAAAGCCTCTCAAACAAGCGCGGGCGAGCCCGTGCGCCCGCCCTACGACGATCCGCTGCATTACCTGGGTGCTATCATTCGCGGCCAGATCTCCGAAGACGATAGCCCATCTTCTCTGAAAACGAATCTTGTCGTAAGCGAGATTCTGGATGCGGCCCGCCGCTCTGCTGCGACGGGCAGGACCATAAAGCTGCCTTTGAATGACTGAAACCGATGTTGCCCACACGTTTCCCGCCTCCGTCTGCGTAGTGGTGCCTTGCTACAACGAAGCGCGGCGGCTCGATACAGCCCGCTTCCGCGCTTTTCTTTCACGCGCATCCGGCGCGCGATTGCTTTTCGTCGATGACGGCAGCAGCGACGGAACTCTGGGTATCCTCGAAGAACTGCGCCAGGAATTCAATGGCTGCGCTACCGTTCTGGCTCTAAACAAAAACGGCGGCAAAGCGGAGGCAGTCCGGCAGGGCGTACTACATGCTCTCGATGCGTTCCGGCCGGAAGTGGTAGGCTTCTGGGACGCCGATCTCGCAACTCCGCTCGAGTCGATCGCGCCGTTGCTCGCAGTCCTGAACCGCGATGCCGAAATTGAGATGGTGTTCGGCGCGCGTGTCAAGCTGCTGGGTCGTCACGTCGAACGCCGGGCACTGCGACACTACCTCGGCCGCATCTTTGCTACCGCCGTCTCTACTGCGCTCGCACTTCCCATCTATGACACCCAATGCGGAGCCAAACTTTTTCGCGTTCGGCCGGAAACGCGGCAGATATTCGCCGAGCCGTTTCTTTCACGCTGGGTCTTCGATGTCGAAATCATCGCGCGCTATCTAAACCTGTATCAGCGCGAGCACCGGAGTCTCGAAACCGCCATCTACGAATATCCGCTAGAAAGCTGGGTAGATGTCGCCGGTTCGAAGGTTCACCCCACAGATTTCTTCGTGGCGTTTTGGGATGTACTCAAAATCCGCCGGCACTATCTGCTGTGAGGCCGGCCTTTCAGACTCGCCAGTAGTCTGGCCGCCACTGGCCCATTGCATCCTTGATTTCCTTGTTGTTCAGGCTTTCTCGTGCGGCCCGTTCCGCTACTCCGGCTTCCGCCGTTTCAGCGTGCCCATTCGGGCTTTATGTACGCAAAGAAAACCGTGATCAGCCCCATGGCGCTGGCGAGCAGGATACTGTGTTTCAGCGTAAAACGGAATAGCTTGAACTCTTCGGTCCGGGCGAGCCCCGTCGCCACACCCGCGACCGCGATACTTTGCAAG
>JAFAMM010000140.1 GCA_019233375.1 Acidobacteriaceae bacterium | reverse complement strand
CGACGATCACCTTCGCGATCTCTTCGCGTACCCGCAGCAAATCCGAAGTCGCGCGGTCTATCAGCTCGGCATTCGCGTTCAAAATCTCTGCCATTACACAATTTTACGGGAGCCGGAAGAACCGCTGCGGGCTTCCTCACATGGAGTGAGACGGAAAAACCATGTTGTCGGGTTCCACACCGCGCCTCCGGCAATCGGCCACATAAAGCGCGCCGTAGCTATCGACGATGTAGTCTTCAGGAGTGAAGCCGAGGCGTTGAGCAGTGGCGTCGATCCACTCTGCCGGGCCCTCGATTTCGAGGAAATCGCCTATAGGGGTCTCATCGAGCATGACAAGACCGCATGGGTCCGCTTCGTTCTTGAATTCGGTCCGGTATTTTTCGTAACGGAAAACGGGCGAGTAGCCGAGCTGCGCGAGAATCTGATGCAGCGCGGCGCCGGATTCAACGGCGGTTTCGAGCTCTTCCCGGCTTTTATGATTGCGTGAATCGCGGCGCGCTTTCCAGGTGAGTAGCACGCGATCGCCGGCTTCACGCACGCGCAGAATGGACGCCGCCCGGCGCAGCGCCTGATCCGGCGTGTCATAGAGGGTGTTGGCTTCGAACACGCGCGGCAGCGAGACGCGCAAACCGGCGGCATGCACGCGATCGGCAAGGTCCTTCACCCGCGCGAGTGAAATCTTGACTTCGGTTTCGATGCCGCTGGCCATAGGGCGGCAGCGGCGGGGCGCTGCTTCTTCCCTGATTTTCGCATCCGTATAATTGAGAAGATCACCGCGCGCGCCCGTAGCTCAGTTGGATAGAGCGGATGACTTCGAATCATCAGGCCGGGAGTTCGAGCCTCTCCGGGCGCGCCAATCGCACGCACCAACTACCCAGGCACAGCAGGTGGTTTATGTCGCCTGCCGGAGTTTCGCTGCCCGCGTCTTCGCCCCGAACGGCAGCACGCGCCGTGGTTGAACGTCGTTAATCGGTTTGACCCGTAACGGACGCTCCTGCAGAATCAGTTCGCTTGCCTGCACCAGCCGTTCAGCGTGGAACCAGCGCTGAAAGGGCGAATCGAAAAGCACGTTGCAAATGGCCACCAGGCTCATACCCTGATGGTGCGCCATCCAGCAATGCACCAGTTCGTACTTCCGCGGAAGCAGTCTTCGCGCGGGGAAGGCTGTGTAATCGGCCGATTCGTAGAAACCGTAATCAGTGAGCCATTTCCGCCTAGCCATTCCGAGCAGATTTTTCACCGATCCTTCGGCATCCACCATCAGCGCCAGACAGCTCGAATAGGGCGATATCACCAGGGTTCCCGACCGCGCCACATTTAACGCCAGACATGGCACACCGAATGCCGCGTACTGGTAATTGCCTGACTGGTCACGCGCGCTGTATGCCGCCTCCGATATGCCCCACGGGACGTTCCGGTTCTCTCCATAAGCCTTTTGCGCCCGAACCGCTGATTCCGCCGCCCGATCCAGCAGCGTCTCCGGATGCGACCTCATCCAGATCACGGGCATCAGGTACTCAAACATCGTGCCGGTCCAGGAAATCAGCACTTTTTCCTTCTCGCAAATCGTGTGCTGCCGGCCCAGCCTGAACCAGCTATCCTGAATCGCCTCGTCTCTCGCAACGGCCAGAAATGTCGCCGTCCTTGCCTCCGACGCGAGCAGGTCGTAGCAGGATTTCGCCAGTTCCTGCCCCGTCACGTCGTAACCGATTGATAGGAGATTGCGCCCCTTGTCCATCAGCATCGAAAATTTCATGTCGCGCATGAGATCGGAGCATTCGGAAACAATCCGGTTCAACCTGGCGGCCAGCGAAAACGCCCGCTCCCGGCACGCGCCCAGTTCGTTGCACAGCTTGTAGGTAAGCGCAACCATCTCCTGCGGCAGCGTCGCGTGCGTGGCCAACTCGCGCAAGTGTGCCTGGAAATCCTGGTAGTACGATGCGAAGTTTTCGAGCGTCAGCGGCTTCTCGGGAATCGCCAGCTTGGGCGAAACCATCCGCCGCAGCGGCTCGAACTCCGGCGTGTACCACGGCATGAAGCCAGTGATCTCTTCCCGCACAGCGAGCACACGAGCGTTCAACTCGTGTTGCCAGTCGATCGCTTTCGCATCGCTGTTCTCGCGTTCCCGGGTATCGCCTTCGTTGATGCTGAATATCTCCGGAAGACACGCCGTCTTGTCTTTCGCCTTCAGCAGCCGCGCCAAGTGCGGGTCCGGGCGTCCTCGCACCATGCGGCAGTGATCCGACAGTCCTTCCACGGTCCTGCGAGGCAAAACAGGTTCGCCCGCAAGATCAAGGCACCCTTGCTTCAAACTGATCAGCGACGCCACCAGATTGCCGCTATCCACGCTCGAAATGAACTGCGGCTCCAGCGGCTTCATTGTCAGGTTGTCGTACCAGTTGAGGAAGTGCCCGAACGCGCGCGGCAGCGTCAGTATCGTCTTTAACGTCAACTCTGTCTGCGAAACGAATTCCGAGAGTGTCAGATAGCCGAACTCCACCGCCGCCTGCCGCGAGTTCAGCAAAAAGCCGAGATTCGTCGGCGAAATGCGTTCCGCAATCCGATAGGGCTCCTCCTGCACGTTGTCCGGAATCAGCCAATGATTGCTCTCGTTGCTGTACTTCGCGAAATACTGCCACGTCCGCAGCGCGACTTCGTGCAGAAAGACGGTTTCGCTGGCCGATATCGGAGTCCGTCCGCTATGCGGCGAACTGTTCAGCCAATTTGAAAGCAGCTTGGAAAAGCACCACGCCGCCAGAAAAGGCGCCGCGTATGGGATTGCTTCACGCCGCCATATCAGGCACACTCCCAACGCGATCGCCAGCAGCGGTACCCAGTCCAGGTACGTGTCTACCGGCGTGCGCTTACGGATGCCCAGCTCCGCCTCGGTCGCGGTTTCCCATTCGAGCAGCCGCCGGTGTGAAATGGTGCTGCGTACAATCGTGCGCACCACTGCGTCAATAGCCACCAGTGCTTGATGCGCCAGAAACGCGATGTTCAAAAGGATACTCACGTGGGATGTCGTGAAATCTCCGAGCGCGTCCCTCGCCGTCATGTTGCTGCGCAATGCGATAGCTCGGATCAGCGCGAAAATCAGCCGGAAATAGATGGGCAGGAACAGCAGTCCCAGTGTCACCAGCGTCCAGAATCTCGGTCCCGGCGGAAGCCAGAACCAACCCGCGATCAACAATGCCAGGGTCGCCGGTTCCATCAGGCTGCGCCGCAGGTTGTCTACAATCTTCCAGCGCGAAACCAGCGAAATCGGATTCGGCACCAGCCGTCGGCTTTCATCCGGAACCTTGTTGAAGATCCAGCGGACAATCTGCCAGTCGCCGCGTAGCCAGCGGTGCCGCCGCCTGTTATATGCGCTGTAGTGCGACGGATAATCG